>NZ_CAWMCN010000124.1:0-38045 GCF_963865925.1 Vibrio sp. ZOR0018
GATGAACTAACAGCGCGAGGATGCCCCCTTTCAGGGGGCTGTAAACCAAAGCCGCCTTCTAAGAAGGCGGATTTTTACTTACAAAGCCTGCTAAGTCATATCATCCACATTCTGTAGCAGCAGGTTCTCACCACCACTCTTTGGCTTTCGGCGCAGCAGTAGCAGTGTGAGCAATACACCGCTGACAAAGCTGGTTAGCAGCATGAGATACATGTAGCGATCACTTTTACGATAGTGGTGATCTGAAATCGCGGTGACGCGGCCAGTTTCAAAAGTAATGCGGATAAAACCAATGATACTGCTTTCATGATAGACAGGCTCAACCAGTTGCTGACGGCCAATGCTGGCCGTGCGCAGTGGTGTATCCAATCCTAATACTTCGCGTACGCTTAACGCGTTATCGCTGGCGGCTAATTTGACCCCTTCGGAATCATAAATGGTGGCATCAAACACCAGTTTGTCTTGAGCTAACTGGTTGGTGAGGGCTAGCAGGCGCTCTTGATCTTGCTCTGATATCATGCTGCCCGCAGATAATGATGCCTGTGAAATCAAAACCTTAGTTAATGTTTCTAGTTGGTTAGCCTGAATTCGTTCGTTACCTTTACTGATCACAACGCTGTTTTTTACGGTAAAGAAGAACATGCCTGCTAATAAAATGACGGTAAGCACACGAATTGCGACGCGAAATGAAAATAAAGAGCCGTCCATAACCCACCTGATTGGATAAATAAAAACTTTACTCATATTGAGACTTGCGTTTTTAAATTGCAATAGGGTAACGTCAGGGGCATACACCCATTTATTGATACTCGAGCATTGAATCGAGTTGATCCCTTTTTGCTTGTGGTGCGTTTAAGCAGGCTGAAGGAAAAGGATTGATTAAGGAATGATAAACATGGATGCCCTCAAAACATTGCCGATCAAAAGGCACACAACGCTGCTCAACCGCTTGCCTGAAACTCGTTTCTCTTCACAATTTGACAAAGCAAAAGCAAGTTGGATTGTTTTTGCACCTTATCTCTCCACTCAACATTTTGATGATATTGACTTTTTTACCGGTTACTACAACGCTGTCCTCGATATGTGGAAAGTGGGGCATTATGAAGTGGCGTTGATGTCAGGTGAGCTGACGACAGAGCACGAGAAAATTTTACAAGGGCTCGAAATTGATTATGCCCGTTTGTGTGAAGTACCAGACCTTTCTAAACCGGGTTTGATTGTGATGGATATGGACTCCACGGCGATTCAAATTGAATGTATTGATGAGATAGCTAAGTTAGCGGGTGTCGGAGAGGAGGTGGCCGAAGTCACTGAGCGAGCGATGCAAGGTGAATTGGATTTTGAGCAAAGCTTGCGTCAGCGGGTTGGAAAGCTTGCTGGTGCCGATGAGTCGATTCTTGAAGCGGTTCGCTCTACATTACCCATGATGCCCGATTTACGTGAACTGGTAGCAACACTGCATGCATTGGGGTGGAAAACGGCGATTGCATCCGGTGGCTTTACCTATTTTTCAGATTATTTAAAAAGCGAACTGCAACTTGATCATGCGCAATCCAATACGTTGGAAATTGTTGATGGCAAGCTTACTGGTCAAGTACTAGGTGATGTCGTTTCGGCACAAACCAAAGCCGATATTTTGGTTGAGTTAGCACAACGTTATGAGATTGAATTGCACAATACTGTCGCGGTTGGCGATGGGGCGAATGATTTAGTTATGATGGCTGCAGCGGGGTTAGGCGTTGCTTATCATGCTAAACCTAAAGTTGAAGAAAAAGCACAAGCGGCGGTCCGTTTTGCAGGCCTTGGTGGCGTGCTCTGTATTCTCTCTGCCTCATTGGTGAAGCAGCAAAAACTCAGTTGGAAAGTGAAGCCTTAAGTAAAGCTCAACAGCAAGAGATAAGAGAGTGAGCGATGCCCACTCTCTCTTTTACCCACACTCTCTTTTACAAAAGTCAGTCGCTTTTACAAGGTCAGCTCTAAGCGAATCAATACTTCTTCTGTAATATCGATCACCTCTCCATAACCAATGATTGAGGTGATCTCTTTTTCTAGCGTACGAGCGTGATGAAGACTAATTTGTGCCAACTCATTGAGATCACTGCGCAGCAGCGTAGTGATTGGGTCAAAGACGGGTGCGCTGCAAATCCTCAAGATGTAAATTTCACCCATGTGCTGCGCTTTTTGAATGAAATCAATACGCTCTTTAGTGTTTTCAAAATCACTTAATAATTTCGATTGGATTGATTGAATACGCGTGCCAAATTTGATTGCCGCAATATAAACGTCGTGATATTGCGGTATCGCTCCTTCAATGCGCCGCATCGGTTTAGCCAGTAGCGTATTGGTGTGGCCTTTGAATATTGGCTCTAACGTGATGCGATTTTCTTGGCCTAATTTAGCCAGTAACACAAGATGAGGCGGCAAGGGGTAATTTACGCCAATCACTTTAGGGCGTAAATTTGCACCGTGTTTATCAACGAAAATTGGCGAACTTATCATCTTATCAAGCAAAATGTTGTGCAACCCTTCCAGCAAGTTATGACTTGGTAGTACTTCTTCTTTCTGTAACAACTTATCTTGATTGTTTTCTATAATGCTATTGAAAAAAGCGATTGTTTTGATGGTATGTATATTTTCTTCTATCACCAATTGTAGACGCCGACCTTCGGGCCCAATTCGAATGACATTATAGGGAAGGCTATGCAGTGGCAGCTTTTTGTCGTAAAGCTGTAATTCGTGGTAATTGATGGTGACGTTATCGCCTGCTTTCACTGGTAGTGGTGTATCAACAATAATACTTAAACCACGTTTAGATAAATCAACCGTATGGCCAGCCGCATTTACTCCAGAGTCTGAGGTGATGGTTAGCGGTGTCTTGAATTGGTAACGAGGCTCTTTTCTACGCGAGCGAGCATCAAAATAAATGCCTGTAGGTTGACCAATGATCTGCCTTGGATGACGAAATTTATTGAGTTCGCTATTGGGTAAATTGGGTTTGTCAGTCAATAGGTAATCTTTTGCCGAATCCTCATCGCCAATTTCTTGTAAAACGCCACAGTGCGTTAAGTGGCTTGAGCGATCTGACAATTCATGGGCATGAACCGCAAGTTCTTGACGCTCTTCATCCGAGAGTTCAAAGACAAATAAGCGAAACGCTTTCCAACTTTGTCGACGAGCACCAACATGCCAAAACATTTTTCTTTGTTCACGGTTGGCCTCTGGCATCATCATTGAAAAAAAGAGCGTTTTTTCCTGATGTTCATGCTTAAAAGCATAAAGCACATTATTGCTACCCCGCATCCCCGGCTTGGTTAACTGTTCCATCCGCTCTTTATTGAATAACGAACCGAGTGCTTGTTGATTACGCTCGTCGTGCCAGTATTGCCAGATCGGTTGGTTATTTTCAGTCAGCAGCACCAACTTCAATTCACTGCCACTAAAAAACACTGGTAAGTTACAGGTGTGTTTTAAATAGGTGTGCTCGTAACCACGGGTTCGAGCTCGGATGAGTTTATCTTGGTTATCGTGGCGCGCTTTTTGAGTGTTATTTTGCAGCGATTCAGTAATCACTTTTTCGATGATGTTAGTGTCGGAAAGTTTTAGTGTACGCAGAAATTTCACGGCATCGTTATCGTAAGACTCATCAATACCTAAAATACGATATTCAATGGCGTGGTGCAGTCCAACCACTTCTGACGTTTTGTTGAGTTCGGAAAAATAGACTTTGATCACCTCACCGAGCTTGTAGTTAAAAGCGGCGGGAACTTTAAATTTTGCACCCGAAACGGATAGATCAACACTGAGGCCATTGACCAACTGTTTACTAGGTAGGTGAATTTCAACTTGTGAGGTGACTTTTAAGCGATTTTCTTGACGCTTGAGATCATAACCAAGCTTAATTGGCTCAGCCTCAAAAAACGTACTGCCACCACCGTCTTTTTGTGGGTTTTGGGCACCACGTTGTTGCATCACGCGGAAGTTGTTTGGCGTATTGTTTAATGCTTCCCATACACCTTCCGTATACGCACCAAATTTTTTGACCCCTTTATGGTATGCGTTAAAGGCCACATCGTCGAACCAATGTTTGCGGCCATCTAATTCATATTCGCGGCATTCCCCTTGTACCCGACCTCGCAAGTCTATGCTTTTAACACAAGGAGCCATGATGCGATTGAGCTCCATTTTGACCAGTAATTTCGCTGACGGGGATTCATCTTCTGTCATTTGAGAAAGAAGGTATTCAAAATCAGATGAACGGTAAGCTGGGATCAAACGCTCTGCGATTGATAGAATTTCAGATTGCTGCATACTTTTCTGTTAGAGTGTCCGTCTTAAAGATTAATCGGCATCGTTATCATAATCTTTAGTTATCTGTTGCGAAGGTTCAACCTTTATTTAAACGTAAATCAACCTATATCACTTCATGATTACTTAACAGTTTAATCTTTAAGCTTGAAAAGTATAGGTTACCAACAAGAAACAGGAATTGTTGAGGAAGCATGGCAAAAGCAAAACGCGCCTATGTATGTAATGATTGCGGCGCAGATTTTCCGCGTTGGCAAGGTCAATGTAGTGCTTGTGGTGCATGGAATACTATCACCGAAGTACGCTTGGCAGCATCGCCGCAGGTTGCACGTAATGAGCGACTAGGTGGTTACGCTGGGGCGGTAACGGAATCACAAGTCCAAGTACTGTCGGATATTAATCTGCAGGAAGTCCCACGGTTTTCTAGCGGCTTTAAAGAGTTGGACCGTGTATTGGGTGGTGGTGTCGTACCCGGCGCGGCGATTTTAATCGGTGGTAACCCTGGCGCTGGGAAATCGACTTTATTGCTGCAAACCATGTGTCAGCTCGCGGCGTCAATGCCTGCTTTGTATGTCACGGGTGAAGAATCGCTTCAGCAAGTCGCGATGCGAGCCTCTCGTCTTGGTTTACCTAAAGATAAGCTTAAAATGCTGTCGGAAACCAATGTAGATCGAATTTGCCAAATCGCTGAAAAAGAGCAGCCCCGCATCATGGTCATAGACTCAATTCAAGTGATGCATGTGGCCGACGTCCAATCCTCTCCCGGTACGGTGGCACAAGTGCGCGAGTCTGCGACAACGCTCACACGCTACGCTAAGCAAAATAACGTTGCCGTATTTTTAGTCGGACACGTTACTAAAGACGGTTCTTTGGCTGGTCCAAAAGTGCTAGAGCATATTATTGACTGCTCGGTATTGCTCGACGGAGGGACTGATAGTCGTTTTCGTACATTGCGCAGTCACAAGAACCGATTTGGTGCGGTCAATGAACTCGGCGTTTTTGCCATGACGGGACAGGGCTTGCGTGAAGTGAGTAATCCTTCTGCCATTTTCCTTTCGCGAGGCGAAGAAGATACTTCGGGCAGTTCGGTGATGGTCGTATGGGAAGGAACGCGTCCACTACTAGTGGAGATCCAAGCACTGGTTGACTATTCACAATTAGCGAACCCAAGGCGGGTCGCCGTTGGGCTTGAGCAAAATCGCTTATCTTTATTGTTAGCAGTGCTTCACAAGCACGGTGGCTTACAAATGTCCGATCAAGATGTGTTTGTTAATGTGGTTGGTGGCGTTAAAGTGACGGAAACAAGCGCCGATTTAGCTCTTCTGATGGCACTGCTTTCAAGCTTCAGAGATAAACCACTTGCTAAAGATGTTGTCGTGTTTGGCGAAGTCGGTTTGGCCGGAGAAATTCGCCCAGTACCTAGTGGTCAAGAGCGATTAAATGAAGCATTTAAACATGGTTTTAAGAAAGCAATTATTCCGATGGCGAATATGCCTAAAGGTGGAATACCTGGCATGCAATTGCACGGTGTGAAGAAATTATCTGAAGCAATTGAAGCATTTGATGAGTTATAAATCTTAATTAAACTCGCCTCTTTTACGGTTATGACCTATATTTCACCGACAGTTCGTAACCGTACTATATTTTTTTTCAAGCAAGCGTATGCAAGGGTATCAGTCTTGACAGATTGTGATATACTCTGCGCGCACTTTATACCTTATTAACAGAGTAAGACAATGGCAGATTTATCAAAATACAGAAACATTGGTATTTTCGCGCACGTTGATGCCGGTAAAACCACTACCACTGAGCGTATTCTTAAGCTTACTGGTAAAATCCACCGTACAGGTGAAGTACACGATGGCGCTTCTACCATGGATTTCATGGATCAAGAAGCTGAACGCGGTATCACAATTCAATCAGCAGCGACGACTTGTTTCTGGAAAGATCACCGTTTTAACGTTATCGATACTCCTGGGCACGTTGACTTCACAGTTGAAGTTTACCGTTCTCTGAAAGTTCTTGATGGCGGTGTTGGTGTATTCTGTGGTTCTGGCGGTGTTGAACCTCAGTCAGAAACTAACTGGCGTTACGCGAACGATTCAGAAGTAGCTCGTCTGATCTTCGTAAACAAACTAGACCGTATGGGTGCAGACTTCTTCCGCGTTGTAGGACAAGTGAAGAAAGTTCTTGGCGCAAACCCACTTGTTATGACTCTTCCAATTGGTCGTGAAGACGAATTCGTTGGCGTTGTTGACGTATTAAACCGTCAAGCTTACGTTTGGGATGATTCAGGTCAGCCAGAAAACTACGAAATCAAAGAAATTCCAGCAGACATGGTAGAGCAAGTTGAAGAATACCGTGAAATGCTAATCGAAACTGCAGTAGAGCAAGACGACGAGCTAATGATGGCTTATATGGAAGGCGAAGAGCCAACTATTGAGCAACTAAAAGCTTGTATCCGTAAGGGTACTCGTGAATTAGCGTTCTTCCCTACATTCTGTGGTTCAGCATTCAAAAACAAAGGCATGCAACTTCTACTAGATGCCGTTGTTGATTATCTTCCAGCTCCAGCTGAAGTTGTACCTCAAGATCTGACTGATCCTGAAACAGGTGAGCCTACTGGTAAAGTTGCAACAGTTTCTGTTGACGAACCATTCCGTGCACTTGCGTTCAAGATCATGGATGACCGTTTTGGTGCCCTAACGTTTATCCGTATTTATTCTGGTAAACTGAAGAAAGGTGACACCATTCTTAACAGTGCTACTGGTAAGACTGAGCGTATTGGCCGTATGGTTGAGATGCACGCGAACGATCGTAACGAACTTGATTCCGCTCAAGCGGGTGATATCATCGCTATCGTTGGTATGAAAAACGTGAAAACTGGTCACACTCTATGTGATCCTAAACACGAATGTACTCTTGAGCCAATGATTTTCCCAACGCCTGTAATCTCTATCGCTGTTGCTCCTAAAGACAAAGGCGGTTCTGAGAAGTTAGGTATTGCGCTAGGTAAAATGGTTTCAGAAGATCCATCATTCCAAGTTGAGTCTGATGAAGAAACTGGCGAAACCATCCTAAAAGGTATGGGTGAACTTCACCTAGATATCAAAGTTGATATCCTTAAGCGTACACACGGCATTGATCTTATCGTTGGTGCTCCTCAAGTTGCTTACCGTGAAACTATCACTAAAGCAATTGAAGACAGCTATACGCATAAGAAACAGTCTGGTGGTTCTGGTCAGTTCGGTAAGATCGACTACCGTATCAAACCAGGTGAGCCAAATTCAGGTTTCACGTTCAAATCAGTAGTTGTTGGTGGTAACGTACCTAAAGAATTCTGGCCTGCGGTAGAGAAAGGCTTTAAGTCTATGATGGACCAAGGTGTTCTTGCTGGGTTCCCTGTACTAGACGTTGAAGTTGAACTGTTCGACGGTGGCTTCCACGCAGTTGACTCATCTGCAATCGCATTTGAAATCGCAGCGAAAGGTGCATTCCGTCAATCTATGCCTAAAGCTGGCGCTCAACTTCTAGAGCCAATTATGCACGTTGACGTGTTTACTCCAGAAGATCACGTTGGTGATGTTATCGGTGACCTTAACCGTCGTCGTGGCATGATTAAAGATCAAGAAGCTGGCGTAACAGGTGTACGTATTAAAGCGAACGTTCCTCTATCTGAAATGTTTGGTTATATCGGTCACCTACGTACAATGACATCTGGTCGTGGTCAGTTCTCTATGGAGTTCTCACACTACGCTGCATGTCCTGCAAACGTTGCAGAGCAAGTTATTGCTGACGTTAAAGCACGTAAAGAAGCAGATAAGAAGTAATTCTTAAAAGCTAAGCTGAACGTAAAAAGCCCCACCAGTGAAAGCTGGTGGGGCTTTTTTATGTAACAACGAAATAGAAAAGGGCATAAAAACCGATAAAAGCAGAACCGATAACAGTGGAAACTGCTGGGAGAAGGTAGTTTATGCCACTCAATTCATATCGTTTAGTTAGCCCTTAAGGTTGATATAGATTTCTTCAACCTTAATACGTGCCCATTCAGTTTTACGTAAAAATTTCAAGCTTGATTTAATACTCGGATCCTTTTTAAAGCAGTTAATATTGACCATATAGCTGAGCTCTTCCCAGCCATAGTATTCAACGAGCTCCGTGAGTAGTTTTTCTAAAGTGACCCCATGCAGCGGGTTATTATCTTGTGTCATGATCCAATTATTCAATGGCGTTATTTAAGCTAAGTATAGCAGGCACAGGAGTTAAATTAGGACAAAATATTAGGCAATATAGGAGGTTGTTAGTGTGAAAACTTGGTGTATTGGCAGGTTAGAGGCTAAGTCCAACCTGCTCAATTAGAATGGATTACTCTTCCCAAACAACCAGTTGTCCTTTTGGCCAATTGTGCCCCATTTCATGATATTTCTGCTCTAATACATGCCGCTTGATTTTTAAGGTAGGAGTGAGCACACCATTTTCGATTGACCATGGCTCTTTTATCATTAGCACGCCTTTGATTTGCTCATGCGATTCCAATTCCTCATTCATCCGCGCAATGACTTTTTGAGTAGTACGCTCATAACGAACGCGATCAAAATGAGGGAAATTATGTGGAACAACTAGCAAAATAGGGGCGGGAAGCCCTAATCCAATCAGACACATCATCTCGACTCGAGTGTATTCGAACAGTTTATTTTCGATAGGTACGGGAGCCACAAACTTGCCTTTGGCTGTTTTAAAGGTATCCTTTTTGCGCCCTTGAATGGTGAGATAACCTTCAGCATCAATAAAACCGATATCGCCAGTATGTAGCCATCCTTCTTTATCAAATGACTCTTGAGTTGCAATGTCATTTTTATAATAGCCAGAAAATAGTCCTTGGCTACGCACCATAATCTCATGATCATTATTAGCGATTTTAAGTTCGATTCCTGGGCCAGCTCGTCCAACCGACCCCAATTTGTCGGCTCTAAACGGGTAGTTCAGGGTGCTATAAGCAAAAGATTCTGTCATGCCCCAAGCTTCGGTAATGTTTAGCCCAATTTGGTGATACCACTCTAATAACGCCGGTGATACGGGAGCCGAGCCACAACCAAGCACACGTGCTTGATCAAGCCCTAAGCCATCAGCAAGTTTCTTCTTAATCAGCGTGCTTACAAAAGGGATCTTTAGCAGAAAATTGAGCTTTTTCTGCGGTAATTTGTCTTGAATGCGTTGCTGAAATAGAGTCCATAACCTTGGTACTGAGATAAAGAGCGTCGGGCGCTGCATTTTGACATCGTCAATAAAGGTGTCTAATGATTCAGGGAAAGCCGTTTGTACCCCACCCATGATGGAAGAGCCAAAAATATAAACACGTTCAGTAATATGAGCTAAAGGGAGGTAGGAAAATAAACGGTCGTTTTCTTGAATGCCAATGTGGTTTATAAGCTGTTGAGCTGACCAGCTAAATGCACCGTAGGTCAGCATAGCCCCTTTCGGCAAGCCCGACGTACCCGATGTATAGACTAAAGACATCAACTTGTTGTCATAATGTACAGGGCGTTCTGTGCTTGGCGGATAGTGCTCAATCAATTTTGTAAACAGGTGATCGCAAGTGGGAGCTGAATCATAGGGGAGCGCGATGCTAATTATATCGGGCAAATTGTTGATCACTTGCTGAGTGGCTTGCCCGTTATCGAGTTTACCTACAATCACTATTTTTGTTTCACTGTGAGTGAGGCAATATTCGATGGTATCAGCGCCTGCGGTTGGAAAAATAGGTACGCTAATGAAGTCGCCGAGCATCATTGCGAGATCGCAAATAAACCATTCAGCGCAATTCTTAGAAATAAGCGCAATTTTATCTTGAGGTTTGGCGCCTAATCCTTGCAATGCAGAGACTAGCCTGAGTGCTTTGTCAGCAACCTCAGCATAGGTGTATTCAACAAATTTTCGGTTAATAATTTGTCTTAAATAAACTTGGTTGGGGCGTTCCGCTGCCCATTTCAAGATCATTTCATTCGGTGGTGGGAGAGCACAAGTTGCTTTGCTTAACTCGTTAGGCTGGATCATTCTCTAACTCCATGTTATTGGCAAAAATATTATTATTCTTATGTTAATGTTTTGTTAACTTTAGCATGGTGGAATGGTTAGGTAAAAGAAGATTGTAGTTACTAAACGTTAAAGTTGCGCGCTGGATTCACTTTCTTATTTTGACACTATTAACTCAGAGTGACGTTTATTTCTGTTCAGTTGAATCTATCCTTCGGGTCGATTTCTGGGTGAATATCAATCACATGTTTTAAGTAATCTTGATGATAGCGAAGGGCATTGACACAGTGTTTATCAAGCTTGCCGCTCACGACCATTTTTTCCAGCTCGAGAAGGGCAAAAGGAACAGACCAAGCTTGTTTGTATGGACGATGGCTTGTTAAGGCATCAAAGACGTTGGCAACAGCAATAATGCGTGCCGATATCGGGATATTGTCTTGCATTAGGCCGTAAGGATAGCCACTGCCATCCAAAAACTCATGATGATAAGCGACGATCTCTTTTAATATGGATATGCAAGGGTGATCAGGTGTACCTATGTCATCAATAATTTGATTAATGATTTCAATCCCTTTTTCTATGTGGCTATACAGTTGAGCACGCTCTGGTTTATCTAATGTATTTGGGTTAAGTAATAAGCTTGTCGGTAGGGCAAGTTTGCCTATGTCGTGATAGCGCGAAAACTGGATGATGTTATCAATGGTTTCATCATCCAGTTGATAAATGTCAGCAACCTCAGTAGCGATGACTTTGGCATAACAGCTAATACGTTCTTTATGCTCTTTCGATTCCAGTTGATGCTCTGGGGAGCGTGCTTGAGTCAAATTTACAGTCTCTAAAATAGTGTGGACTAAATCGTATTCAGAGCAAACTGCAAAGCGAATCATCTCAATAAAAGGTTCTACATTCTGCTTTACCTGTTCGGTAAACAAATGGCTTTGACACGAGTTGAGGAAAATAAAGCCAATAAATGCTTGCTGGTGGTAAGTCGGAATCGCCAGTGATGAACAATAACCTTGCTCAATTAGCCAGCGAGTATGAGGATAGTCTGGCTTCAATTGGATTGGGATATTTTCAACGCTACGACTCTGGCCATTTTGTGCGCATTGCTTAAGGACTGGAAGCTCAGCAAGTGGAAACTCGTAATGTATAAGCTCGCCCCCGTGAAAGGTGCTGTCGGCGTAGGTTTTCAAATTGTCATGGTGATGGTCGTATAGCGCAAAAGAGATACGGTCAATCTCTGGGACTTTGACTTGCATTCGTTGGTGTATGTTAGCCAGTTGCTTATTGAGTGGACCAACATGTGGAAAATAGGCGTGCTCGCAACCTTTGCTATGCGTATCCATCGCGTGTTCCTCTGCGCTACAGGGTCTCCAAGGTTGAAATGGAGAAGCTCTTCTAATTGATAAGTTTAGAACAGATAAGCGATGCGTGCGTGAAATTTAACTAAAAAATGGGTTATATAACCAAGCAATATGAGGTGGTACTGGAAAGCCGTTGGATGACGCTGGGTCACTAGATAAATACGGCTATTTGACGCCATTTTTAGTCACAAGGCGTATGGCCAATTTCAGTTTAATCCAAGTGCAATACCACTGAGCATAAAGAATATAACCAGCCAGACAATAGGCAGTTTGAGCTGTTTTAGTAGGTAAAAACCGATCAGAACGATCGCCATATCTAGATGATTGCTGACTGAGCTTGTAAATACAGGGTGATATAAGGCTGAGAGCAGTAAACCAACGACGGCGGCGTTAACACCGTTAATTGCTCCTGATACCGATCGATAGTTTGCTAAGGCTTGCCAATTTTTAAGCACGCCGAGCAGTAACAAAAAACCCGGCAAAAAGACGGCAATGGTCGCCAGCGTTGCGCCTAAGATTGGCGCTTGTGGTAGTAGAGCGTAACCAATGTAAGTGGCGAAGGTAAACATTGGACCAGGAACCGCTTGTGCTGCGGCATATCCTGTTAAAAACAGATCCGGGTCAAGTGCGTCGCCAACCAAATTTTGCAACAATGGAAGTACGACATGCCCACCGCCAAACACTAAGCTACCCGCTTGATAAAAGTGGTTAAATAGAGCGATTTCAGGCATCAAGTGGGCGGCAAAAGGTAAACCGACCAGTAAGCCAATAAAGAGAGCGAAAGGGACGAAAGCGGGGACAAATGAACGTTCAGTGGCTAAATCTTGACTAGGGAGCCATTTCACTCCGATCAGCGCTGCCGCAATGAGAATTCCGATTTGCGTTCCAATACTGGGTGCAACAATCAGCATCACAGCGGTGGCCAAACACAACCCAACAGTTAAGCGATTCTTACAGAAGTTTTTATACATTCCCCATGTGGCATCCGCGACAACCACAACGGCTAGCAGTTTTAAGCCGTGAATCACGTTTTGAAATAAGGGGGTTTGTAGTAATTGGCTGCTGGCGATGGCAAGTGCAACCATGATCAAAACCGAAGGGAGTGTAAAACCAGCAAAAGCGGCGCATCCACCCAATAAGCCACCACGATGGTATCCTAGTGCAAACCCAACTTGGCTTGAACCTGGCCCTGGCAAAAACTGACTTAAGGCAACGATCTGTGCGTATTCTTTATCTTCAATCCATTTTAATTTTTCAACGAATGTATTGCGGAAATAACCAATGTGAGCGGCAGGCCCGCCAAAGCTTATCCATCCAAGCAGAAAAAAAGTTTTGAAAATAGTAAACATGTGCATAAGCACTCTTAAATAGACGTTGTTTTGCTACTTTAAAAGGATGTTTGAGCAGATTCAAATTTAATCATTAACCATTTGTAAACCGCAGGAAAATGATAGACAGATTGGCATGGGTTAACTGAGTTTAAACTTAGTCCAAACCTTAGATCGCCAACGCCTAAACATGATGATGCCTCTGAACCATTCATCCACCGAAATGGCCACCCATGCACCCATAACTCCCCATCCCCAATGTAAGCCAAATAAGTAAGTTAAACCTGCGCCAAAAGTCCACATGCTTAATATGCCCATCTGCACTGGAAAGCGAATGTCTCCTGCGCCTTTGAGTGCGGCAATAAAAATTAGGTTAAACGTGCGCCCAGCTTCCATTGCAATGGAGCCAGCAATTAACCCTGCGACCAAGGCCGTTATCTCAGGATCAGAAGTGAAGAGGGCGATGATGTCAGCGCGCAGTAGATAAATTGAGATCGTCAATGTGCTGGAGACGAGAAAGCCAACCACAAAATATTGTTGTACTTTAGTCAGAATCTCATCCACCCAACCTTTACCAATGTAGTAGCTAGTTTGAATTTGCCCGGCTTGCCCAAGAGCCACTGAGAATGCAAAGGCGAGACGGGCAATATTTTGCGCATAAGTAAACGCGGCCAGTGAAGCCGTGCCCATTTTTACAACGAAAAAAATCACCGTCAGTTGCATCATGTTATAGGAAAGAATTTCTCCCGCATTCATCATGCCGATCTTGATGATCTTCTGGTATAGCGGCTTCGGGATGATTTTCCACTCTTTCATCGGTAGTGATATGTGGTAGTACTTAACGGTGTAGTACAGCAAAATAGTGCTGACAATTTGGCTGAACACTGTTGATATCGCAACCCCTTGTACACCGTAGACGGGCAGTCCAAAGGGTTGAAAAATAGCAATATAGTTACCGATTATATTCAATAATCCGGCAAATAAATTAATGAACATCGGCGCTTTGGAGTAGCCGTTACTGCGCAAAATCGTCGCCAGTACAATGCCGATGGTAACGTTTACTGTAAAGCTGCCACTGATAACCAGATATTCATAGCCATATTGTGCGACCTGCGCTTCTAAGCCGTAGGCATTCATGACTGAATTAGCACTCAAATAAGCGGCTAAACTGAGCGATGAGCCAATGATTAATCCAAGCAGTAAACTGGCCACCCCAACATGTGCCGATTCACTTTGGCGGCCAGAGCCATTGTATTGCCCAATTAGGATCCCTGTACCACTGCTGACCATCATTGAGACAATCAGCAAGAAAAAATTGATTTGAGTGATAACCCCAACCGCTGATACAGCCTTGTCTGAATAACTACTCAGCATAAACACATCACTGGTGTTAATCGCCGTCCGTAATAAAATCTCAATAAAGATCGGCCAAGTCAAAGTGACGATATTCATTCGGTTATTCAGTTCTACACGGCTTTGGGGCATGGGCTAAAACTCAGCAAGGTAAGTCGAACTAGAGAAGATGATGGTGCAAGGTGGTGGGCTGCAAAATATCTCACTAGAGCCTACCTGTGCGTATTGTATACGTAATTTAAATAAAATCAGTTAAGTGAAGGGAATTGTTTTAGAGTTTTCGTGGAAACGTTTACATTGTGGTGTTTTGATCACAGATTGAAAGCGAGTAAGGCTGTTAGACTTTTTCAAGAGCGAGAATCAACCTCTATCGGTATCCCAATAGGAGAGTATGGTGAAAGTATTAGTGACGGGCGGTATGGGCTATATCGGAAGTCATACCTGTGTACAAATGATACAAGCGGGTATCGACCCCATTATCGTTGACAACTTATCTAACGCGAAGATTGAAGTATTAAGCCGTATCCATGCACTGACAGATAAAACGCCCGTGTTTTATCATGGTGATATCCGTGATGAGGCCTTTCTCGATAAGGTATTTTCTGAACATAATATTGATGCTGTGATTCATTTCTCAGGTTTAAAAGCCGTCGGTGAATCCGTGATAAAACCGCTCGAATATTATGACAATAACGTCAATGGTTCGTTGGTGCTAGCGCGCAGTATGCGTAAAGCTGGAGTGAAAAGTATTGTATTCAGTTCATCGGCGACAGTGTATGGCGATCCTGAAATCGTGCCGATAACTGAAGATTCTCCAACCGGATCAACCACCAATCCTTACGGTCGTAGCAAATATATGATTGAGCAGTGCCTATCGGATTTAGTGGTTGCTGAGCCAGATTGGAGTGTGACCTTACTGCGTTACTTCAACCCTGTGGGGGCTCACCCTTCGGGCACTATGGGCGAAGACCCGCAAGGTGTGCCGAATAATCTGATGCCGTTTATTGCCCAAGTTGCGGTAGGTCGCCGCGAGAAGTTATCCATATTTGGTAGCGACTACCCCACACCGGATGGTACGGGTGTGCGTGATTACATTCATGTGATGGATCTAGCCGATGGCCATTTGGCCGCTTTAAATACGGTTGCGATGAAAGCGGGAAGGCATATTTACAACCTTGGATCGGGTAGCGGATCGAGTGTGTTAGAGATAGTTTCAGCTTTTGCTCAAGCAAGTGGTGTTCCTATTGCTTATGAGATTTGCCCACGACGCCCGGGTGATATTGCCGAGTGTTGGGCTAGTACCACAAAAGCGGAGCGAGATCTGGCTTGGAAGGCGACGCGCAGTATCAATGAAATGGCTGCTGATACATGGCATTGGCAATCCAATAACCCGCAAGGGTACTAGTTTTATCCGGCGTGACGCGTCGGACTATCAAATAGCATAATTGAGTAAGCAATATGTCGAATGTTGAATTTAACCCAGTGGATCACCCACATCGTCGCTACAACCCACTCACGGGGCAGTGGATTTTAGTCTCACCACATCGCGCCAAACGCCCTTGGAGCGGGGCTGATGAAAAGCCAGCGGTAGATGAACTGCCAAGTTATGATGAGAAGTGTTTTCTTTGTCCGACAAACGAGCGTATTTCTGGTGATGTCAACCCAGACTACCAAGGTACATACGTATTCAACAACGACTTCGCAGCACTGATGGTAGATTCGCCAGATGCACCGGAGTCCGATAGCCCTCTATTCAAAACTCAAGGTGTGCGTGGTTTGAGCCGAGTGATTTGTTTCTCTCCAGATCACAGCAAAACTCTGCCAGAGTTACCCGTGGGCAACATTCGCAGCGTGATTGATACGTGGAACGATCAAATCGAAGAGTTAGGTAAAGAGTACGTTTGGGTGCAAGCATTTGAGAACAAAGGCGAAACCATGGGTTGTTCCCAGCCTCACCCACACGGCCAAATTTGGGCTAATAGCTTCTTACCCAATGAAATTGAACGCAAGGAGCACAACCTAAAAACGTATTACCAACAACAGGGTAGTAACCTGCTGGTGGATTATGTGCAAGCTGAGCTGAAAGATGGCTCACGCATTGTGCTGGAAACAGAGCATTGGGTGGCTGTTGTGCCTTACTGGGCTGCATGGCCATTTGAAACTATGTTGCTGCCAAAAACGCATATCCGTCGCATGAGTGAGTTGAGTGATGCGCAACGTGACGATCTCGCCGTTGCGATTAAAAAACTGACCAGCCGTTACGACAACCTGTTCCAATGTTCTTTCCCTTATTCTATGGGCTGGCATTACGCGCCTTTCTTTGAAGAGGGTACGAACATTGACCATTGGCAACTGCATGCACTGTTCTACCCACCACTGCTGCGCAGTGCCTCGATTCGTAAGTTTATGGTGGGTTATGAAATGTTGGCTGAAAGCCAACGAGATTTAACCGCAGAACAAGCAGCGCAGCGTCTGCGCGAGCTAAGTGATGTTCACTACAAAGAGCAGTAACGTCATCTGTGAAGTTGTAGCCTTGTTGCTGCGTAAACGCCCCCAATGAACATAGGTAATCTATGTTCATTGGCTGAATTTACTTATCACCTCGCTGCGCCTCCAACGACTTGGGCTTAACAAAGTTTTTTTCATAGCGTTAAGTGGTTAATGAGAAATGAAAACCAGTTTATGAGTTTAGGAATACAAATGTTTGATTTAATCCAAAATGTGAAAGCGTCTTTTGAGCAAGTGTTGGGCTACGCGCCTAGTCATATCATCCAAGCGCCAGGCCGTGTGAACTTGATTGGTGAGCACACCGACTATAACGACGGTTTTGTGCTCCCCTGCGCAATTAACTACCAAACCGTGGTAGCGGCTGCCAAGCGTGAAGATAATTTAGTACGCATCGTGTCTGTTGATTATGGCAATGCACTTGATGAGTTTGACCTCACCCAAGAGATTACTTTCCAACAAGACAAAATGTGGGCGAACTACATTCGCGGCGTGGTGAAATGTTTGCTTGCGCGTGGGTACTCGTTTACCGGGGCGGATATTACTGTCAGCGGTAATGTTCCACAGGGAGCGGGGCTTAGCTCTTCGGCTGCGCTTGAGGTCGTGATCGGTCAAACTTTTAAAGAACTTTATCAACTGGATATTTCTCAAGCGGAAATTGCACTAAATGGCCAACAGGCCGAGAACGAATTTGTCGGCTGTAATTGCGGCATTATGGATCAAATGATTTCGGCGCAAGGTCGTGAAAACCACGCGCTACTTTTAGATTGCCGTAGCCTAGAAACACAAGCGGTTTCAATGCCAGAAGAGATGGCCGTCGTGATCGTCAACTCCAATAAAAAACGCGGCTTGGTAGATAGCGAATACAATACTCGCCGTCAGCAGTGTGAAGAGGCTGCGCGTATTTTTGGCGTCAAAGCGCTGCGTGATGTAAGCATTGAACAGTTTAACCAAAAAGTTTCTGAGCTTGATGAGTTGGTGGCTAAACGTGCTCGTCACATCATTACTGAAAATGACCGTACTGTTGAAGCGGCCCAAGCGTTGCGCGCCCACGACATGAAGCGCATGGGCGAGCTGATGGCTCAATCACACGCATCGATGCGTGATGATTTTGAAATTACGGTCAAAGAGATTGATACCTTGGTTGATATCATCAAAGAGGTGATTGGTGACCAAGGCGGTGTGCGTATGACTGGGGGCGGTTTTGGTGGCTGTATTGTGGCACTTGTCCCACCGACATTGGTTGATGCAGTGAAAGCGGCTGTCGATGAGAAATATGAAGTGGCGACTGGCCTCAAAGCGTCGATTTACGTCTGCCAAGCAAAAGAGGGCGCTGGTCTAGTGGAGGCTTGCTGCACATCTTCACTTGTTCACACTATGACTCAGCAAGTAGCCTATGATGGCCGCCCGGCACAACTTGTCAGTTTGACTAACCGCATTGGTAGCCGCGTAGTATTAATGGATATTGGTGCAACATGGCTCAGTTGTGAGTTGGCGCTTAAGGATGGGGAACGCAGAGAAGTTCTGCTGGGTGTTTCCACCATGAGCGACTTCCAGAAACAACAAAGCTATATGGGCGTCACTGTGGGACGTTATGCCAACCGGATCGCTAAAGGCCAATTTGAATTAAATGATCAACGCTATCAAGTGACGACCAACCAAGCTGGAAATAGTTTGCATGGCGGTCTTGAAGGGTTAGATCAGCGTCGTTGGACTATTGCTCACAAAAGTGCTCAACAAGTGACGTTTTCAATCCATTCATCGGATGGTGACCAAGGTTTTCCTGGTGATGTTGACATTGCCGTGAGCTATGAACTGAACGATCAGAATCAATTGATCCTCCGCTATTTAGCGACCACAGATAAACCAACGCCGCTTAATTTAACCAACCACGCCTATTTTAATTTGCTAGGCGCAGAGAGTGATCATACGATTTTAGATCATTCACTCTTTATAAAAGCCGATCAATTTTTACCCACAGATCCACATGGAATCCCATTGTCAGGGCCAAAATCTGTCATCGACACGGGCTTTGATTTTCGCGTTGCAAAATCAATAGGTCGTGACTTACTCAAAGATGAGCAGCAACAAGCAAGCAAAGGGTATGACCACAGTTATTTATTGCCTGATAAAGCTGATTTAACCGTGTACGCCGCGCAACTGAAGTCACCAGATGCAAAGGTAACCATGAGCGTATTTACGACTAAGCCTGCCATACAACTTTATAGTGGAAATTGGTTATCGGGGACGCCCAATCGGCGCGGTGGGGTTTATCAAGGCTATGCGGGGGTCGCATTAGAAACTCAATACTTGCCGGATGCTCCCAATCATCCCGAATGGCAGCAACCCAGCTGTATTACTCTGCCAGGGCAAGAATATACTCATACCACCATTTACCAATTTGACGTTTAAGGTGGGTACATCGCTTAGATGTTGAGTATTGATGCCCAAAGTGGCGAGTGAAAGTGTAACCTGAGTGCGTCAGATTTTTTCTACCGAATCTCGACGCACCAAAGTTGGTGAGAAAATCATCGGTTCTTTTTCTATCGTTTCGCCACGGGCTAATTGGAGTGCCAGTTTAGCGGCTTTTTCAGCCATCATCTCGATTGGGTAGCGGATGGTGGTGAGCCTTGGGCGAATATAGCGTGCGATCAACGCATCATCAAAGCCGATCACTGAAATTTGCTCAGGGCTTTTTACACCATTCTCCTCAAGCACATTTAACGCGCCCGCTGCCATATTATCGTTGTAGGCGACCACGGCAGTCATGTCGATCGAACGGATCAGCAAGTGAGTCATCGCTTGCTCGCCACCTTCGCTGTGTGGTTCGGCCAACTCGATGTAATTAGGAGCGATCTCAATACCGTGATCTTTCAACGCGGCTTGATAACCAGCTACGCGATCTGTAGCGTCTTCAATCGAATGAGAAGACCCAATACAAGCGATTTTTTTATGACCGTGGCGGATCAAAAACTCAGTCGCCAAATAAGCACCTTTGTAGTTATCCAATGAGATGCAGCGGTTAGCCAGTTGCGGGATATGACGGTTGATCAATACCATCGATTTCACTTCGGCGGCGTAGTCGATCAATTCTTTATCCGATAAACCTTTCGAGTGAATAACCAAAGCGTCACAACGGCTGTTGATCAACAGTTCAATCGCTTGGCGCTCTTCTTCAGCACGGTGATAACCATTGCCAATCAATAGATGCTTGCCATTGTCATGAGCCACATTATCGACCGCTTTCACGAGCATGCCAAAAAAAGGATCGGAAACGTCACTGACTAGCACGCCTATGGTGTCGGTACTTTGGCTGACTAAAGCTCGTGCGGCGGCGTTAGGCCGATAACCAAGTAAACTCATTGCGGCGGTGACCGCTTCAATCGATGTTTTACTCGCTTTAGGGGATTTATTGATGACTCGTGAAACCGTTGCCACTGACACACCGGCTTCGCGAGCTACATCTTTTATGGTAGCCATATTACACCTCTTGCTATTGCTCGCTGTATTTAACAATGGTGGTGTAAATAAGGCAAACGAACAATGCAATCAATGTGATAATTACGACTTTCTATACAGGTAAATCAAGGCTTCTAATTAATGTAAACGTTTAAAGTTGGAATAAAAGCTAAGGTGCTAACGTACCGTAGCAATCAGCTCATCAATGATCGCATGATGACAGGGTTCTACTCCTGCTAAATTACCGTATTTCGGCGCGAGGCGATCGTTAATCAGCGGATGTTGCCAGCCTACCGTGTGCTCAATAAAATGGCGCGCAAAGGTTTCTGAAAACTCTAAACAACCAGCCAGCACGGTATCGACATAGGTTTGTACGATAGGGCTTCGCTCGCAGGGAGGCTCTGGTGCCTCTTTGACATAAACCCAAATCGGACATTGGAGGTTAAAAGCGTCATCACTCTCGATTTGATTAGCGTTGAGGGGCACTCGCTCATAACCACGCTCTCGACGGTCAAATTCTGCCAAAGCGGTTTCATCGATCTCCAGCAGTACGCCGTTGACTTGCCCTTGTCCTTCATTCACCACCAAAGGTGACAATATGTAGCTCTCATCAATTTTTCCCCAGTAACGAACTAAACCATGCGCGACCACGGGAATAGCTCTTCCTGTTTGCCCTGTTAACTGGCGAGAAGCGGAGTTGATCAAGCTGCCATAACCAAAAATATACATCATCAGTGAATTACGACTCCTTATTGAAAAAACGTAACCGATGCAAAATCCAAAACTCTAAACCAAAAATACCAACCAGTGCGATGCAAAAGAGAGCAAAAGCAACGGGGGATTCAGTACCGGGAATACCGCCGACATTAACCCCAAGTAAGCCAGTTAAAAAGCTTGTGGGTAGGAAGATCGCCGCAATCACCGAGAATAAATAGGTGTTTTGGTTCATCTTCTCTGCATGATATTGACGCAATTCTCCTTTGATCAGTTCGAGCTCCCCAAGGTAAAAATCGAGGGTTTCATTAATGCGCGTGATGGTGTTAACGCTGTGGCGCAGACGCAAGTTTTTATCATTTGCCAGCGAGACTTTGGAATCACTGAAATCATCGATGGCGTATTGCTGAGGTTTGATAAAACGTTTGATTTTGAGCAGCGCTTTATGCGTCTGCATCAGCTCGTCACTGAGTTCAATTTCGTTATCGTATTGGGTGATTTTCGCTTCAATGCTGTTTAAGTAGTTATCGATGTTTTTGTTTAAACCATCAATGATCTGCACGAGTACATCTGAAAGGGTTTGCGGGCCTTGCCCGGCCTGCAGTAGGTCACGGATTACATTGACGGCTTTTGACGGGATTTTTCGGGTTGAAAACAGCGCGCCATTGAAATAGAGAATGCGAACGCTCAACATATCTTCTGGGTTGGCGTTGTCGTTCATGTTGACGCCACGCAAAATCAGTAAAAAGTTCTCATCATCGTATTGCTCAAACAGTGGGCGAGTGTCCTCTGCTAAGAGGCTGTCGACAATTGAAGTGGGGATCTGATACTGCAGCAACCACTCTTTTAAACCGGGAATATCGCGTTGGCAGTGATACCAATTCCCTGCTTCAATCAGTGAAGCACTATTGAGTTTTTGCTGCGGAGCGGATGCAGAAAAATGCCACTGGTCGATCAAAAATTCCATGAATATCCTTATCACTTGCTCCTCAATGACTCTGCATTGAGGAGCAGTAGATTATACCAATTGAGATCAGAAGCCGCGCATTTGAATACGGCGTAGAAACTCAGTCATGATCCTATCGTAAAGAAGATCGCCTAAAAACGCATCCTCAACTTGGTGATCAATACTAGGGTTATCGTTCACTTCGATTACGTAAACTTGGCCATCAATCTCTTTCAAGTCAACGCCGTACAGGCCACTGCCGATAAGGTTTGACGCTTTTAAGGCAACATCAACCACGTTTTTAGGTACTTGTTTTAAATCCAAGGTTTCAAAGCCGCCAGAAGAGACTCGGCCACTGTTGTGGTGTTGATAAATTTGCCAGTGGCCGCGGCTCATCATGTATTTGCAGGCGAAGATGGCTTGGCGGTTCATTACACCGATGCGCCAGTCAAAGTCAGTTGGCATGAAGGCTTGTGCCAAAATCAGAGCACTTTTTTCAAACAGTGCGCCGGCTTCGCGTTCCAGCTCTTGCTCGTCGCGTACTTTGACCACGCCACGTGAAAATGCGCCATCTGGAATTTTTAATACCATGGGAAAGCTCAACTCCTGCATGACATTGCTTTTCCATTGCTCATCAAAACTTTGCAAAATCACGCCTTTTGGCGCAGGCACTTTGTTGCGTTGCAACAACTCAGTTAAGAACACTTTATTGGTGCATTTCATGATCGATTCAGAATCATCCATCACCACCAAGCCCATTTTCTCAGCCGTTTTTGCAAAGCGGTAAGTGTAATTACTGATGTTCGTGGTGGCGCGAATAAACAAGCCATCAAATTCACCCAAACGCGATAAGTCATCCGGTGAAATGGTTTCTAGGTTGACTCCTAAACGGTTTGCGGCGCGGCGAAAACGTTTTAATGCTGAGGGATCAGAAGGTGGCATTTTCTCTTCTTCGTCCACCAGCATGGCAATATCGTAACGGTATTTTTTCTCTTGCTTCGGTTTACGCCAAACTTTGGTTGAAAACAGCTCTAATGATTCGACGAAGAAATCTTGCTCTTGGTCGTTCAAATCTTGGAATGGGAAAGGGCCAATTTTGCTGATTTGCCACTGCCCTTGAACGCGGTTCATTTCCAACTCAATGACGGGCACCATAAACTGTTCAAACAGACGGCGAGCCAGTTTATCCAAGCCTTTTTCTGCGGTGCGGCCAAAATAAATTTTGCACTGTATAAAATCGGTTTGGGCGCACAGTTTATTGAGTTTCAATAAGCCAGAAGAGAGTAAAAAGGGTTGATTGATGTCGTTGATCGCCATCACTCGAGGGATAACGCGGTGGCCGCGTGCCTCTGCCATCAGCGAGCAGTAATAGCCGCTGCTCATGTAGCCATAATCGCGACACAGGTTGACCACTTGTAGGCTGCGATGAGTATGGGTGCCATTACTGTTGAGGTATTGGTCTACACTTACCACTTGCTCTGAGGGGAAATATTGTTGCCAGTCACTGGACTGGTCGGTCACGATCAAAAGGTTTGCCATTGCTATTCTTTTCCTTAATTAATAGGAATAATATTGAGCCGCAATCTTGCCAACCACTTAAGGACGTCGTATGGACTTTCGTCTTGCGAAAAGTGCTGATCTCACTGCTCTTAATGCGTTAGAACAACAGCTGTTTGACGGAGATAAAATCTCTCCACGTCAAATGAAGCGTTTTTTACATTCCAACCAAGCGGTGTTGTTTGTGGCCGATTCCGGCACAGAGCTGGCTGGATATGCATTGCTACTATTTCATCAAGGTACACAGCTATCAAGGTTGTATTCGATTGCCGTAAAACCTGATTTCAGAGGCCGGAGGATTGCTCAAAATGTGGTCGAGCAATGCGAGCGTGCTGCTCTTGATCAAGGTGCCACTACATTACGATTAGAAGTGCGTGAAGACAATACGGCAGCGATAAATTTATATGAAAAAATGGGCTATAAAACCCTGAAATTTCTTATCCATTATTACGATGATTTGTGTAATGGACGCCGGATGCAAAAACGCTTGTCGCCACAAGGGCCTAAGGTGCAATTACCGATGCCACTTTATGTTCAGACTACGCCATTTACTTGCGGTGCGGCATGCTTGCTGATGAGCTTTTCTTGCTTGTCTAAATCGTTTGAGCCGAGTCGCACCGCTGAGCTGCAACTGTGGCGAGAAGCAACAACGATTTTTATGGCGGCGGGGCACGGTGGGTGTAGCGGGCAAGGGTTGGCATTGGCTGCTAGTCGACGCGGTTATCATGTGGAGCTGTGGAGCCAATCCAAAAGCACGCCTTTTATTGATAGCGTGCGAGATGCCAATAAAAAACAAGTTATCGAATTGGTTCATCTTGATTTTTGTGAGCAGCTTAGTCATCAAGATGTGGCGATGATTGATGCACCACCGAGTCAAGAGCAACTGGAAGCGTGGGTGACGGAAGGAGCATGTGTGCTGCTACTCATCAGCACTTATCGTTTCGATGGTAAGAAAGAGCCGCATTGGATCGTACTCAGTGGTATGAGCGATAAATTCTTCTTCATTCACGATCCTCATGCAGAAACAGAAGCGGATGCGATGGCTTCGGCTTTCATTCCGGTCGGCAAAAAAGCGCTGTCACAAATCATCGGTTTTGGTAAACAAAAACAGACGGCTTGTGTGGTGATTAGCCCGAACCGCAGTGCTATGCGTGTAACCACTGCTATTGGTGTAACCACTGGTTAAGATAGAGTTTAAGTGAATTCATTGAGTCATAATGACTGTTTTTTCTTGAGTTGTTATGACTCTTTTTTTTGAGTGATATTTTTTATTTTATTGTTTTTATTGGGTATTTTTATTGGCTTAAATTGTGCTTGTGGTGTTGGTCGTCTGTCATGATATCCACCACCGCCGTAAGAGGTCACAGTGCTCAATATTACCGATATACAAGTAGAACAACGCATACCCGCTTGGTTGCGCCTTGGTTTTCGTCCCTTTTTCCTACTTGGTAGCGTATATGCCGTTTTAGCGGTGACGTTATGGGTCTGGATGTTTCAAACCGGTCAGCCATCGGCATTGCAAGTTCCTGCGCTGTGGTGGCATGTACATGAAATGCTGTTTGGTTTTGCTATGGCAATTGTGGTCGGTTTTCTATTGACTGCCGTACAGAACTGGACTGGCATTAATGGCACGAAACATTATCGCTTAGCCGTGTTAGTCGCCTTGTGGCTAGCGCCTCGAATCTTATTGTGGACGCCGACACCTTTGTGGGTCATCTCTTCTGTCGAAGCGCTTTTTTTGGCGGCTTCGGCCTATGAAATTGGCCGCCGAGTAGTGCAAGCGAAAGGCTGGAAAAATCTCTTTTTTGTGCCGCTGTTTCTTTTAGCGATCGGCGCGAACTTTGCGAGTTATGCCACCATCAAAGGAATGCCGCCCTTTAGCTCAGCGGCGGTATGGCAGGCGATGTTGTGGTGGTTCACATTGTTGCTATCAGTCATGGGAGCACGCGTGATCCCTTTCTTCAGCGCAAGGCGTTTTAACTTTGAAAAAGCACAGCCATGGGTATGGCTCGATTGGTTAGCCAATGCACCCATTGCGGCCTTGTTTATTTTGAGTTTCTTCCCGCTGACGATGGTGCAGATTGGTCAGCCTATCATGTTACTGGCTGGGTTAGCGCAGTGGGTACGTTGGATGCGTTGGAAACCATGGCTAACATTGAGTGAGCCTCTGGTTTGGTCGCTGCACGCTGCGTATGCCTGCATTCCTTTGAGCTTATTACTGCGCGGGTTGATTGATGATGCATATGTCACTCATAACCTGATCCATCTCTTTGCCATTGGAGCCATCTCAGGCTTGATTTTATCGATGATTACACGCGTGACCATGGGGCATACCGGCAGGGCAATTTATCAAGGGCCTAAAATGAGTATTGCGTTTGCGGCTTTGATGATGTCGGCATTGGTACGCAGCCTCGGTGTGGCGTTTTTCCCAGTACAACTCTTTTTGATGGTGAATATCAGTGCCGCACTCTGGATATTGGCTTTTACTCTGTTTGTGTGGAAATTCGGCACGATGTTACTGACGCCGAGAGTCGATGGCCACCCGGGATAACGGTTTGACTCGTAACGTGGAAGTAGCAAAATAAAAAAGTAGAAAGTAGCCTAGCAGTAGAAAGTGCGCCAAAGAAAAAGGCTTGGCACATCGCCAAGCCTTTTTATCAGAAAAACTGGATCAGTTATGGCTGTGCAGCATGCTGTTCAGCTCAACGGCTGATTTATTGGCTAAACACTCAATTTGACCTGTGATCGAGTTGCGGCGGAAAAGTAGATCCGATACTCCAGCTAAATCACGTGCTTTGACGATTTCCACTTCTTGGCCTTGGTTATCGAGCATACGCACTTTAGTGCCAGCAGTTACATACAAACCTGATTCTATCGTGCAGCGATCGCCGAGTGGGAAACCTAAGCCTGCATTTGCGCCAAGCAGTGAGTTTTCACCGATAGAGACCACGACCTTACCGCCGCCAGAAAGCGTACCCATGATAGAAGCGCCACCGCCGATGTCCGATCCATTACCAACAACTACACCAGCAGAAATACGCCCTTCAACCATGCTCACGCCTGTTGTACCAGCGTTGAAGTTGATAAAACCTTCATGCATCACAGTGGTACCTTCGCCCACGTGCGCGCCAAGGCGAACGCGCGAGGTATCCGCAATACGGATGCCCGCTGGGACAATGTAATCAACCATTTTCGGGAATTTATCGACACAATCTACCGTTAAAGCACGGCCTGCAAGGCGAGCTTCAATTTGACGATCCGCTAGTTCAGGTAGATCGATAGGACCCTCATTGGTCCATGCGATGTTGTGTAGCAGGCCAAAAATACCATCAAGCACAGTACCGTGTGGTTTCACTAAACGGTGTGAAATCAGTTGTAGCTTCAAAAAGCCTTCAGCGACTGATTGAGGCTGTTGGTCGGAAGCTAAAATAACCAGCACCAGTGGTTGTGAGGCATTAGCGGCTTTATCGGCAAAACTGGCATTGTTAGCCTGATCATGTTGAGCAAATATCGCGGCGAGTTGGGCGCTTTGCTCGGTTGAGATGTCGAGATACTGGTTGCCTTCGCCATAACCAGAGACTTGAGCAAGCTCGCTCACTAGCGCGTCACTTGGGTTGAGAATTGGCGCTGGAAAAAACGCTTCAATAATTTTTCCATCACGGTTTTTGGTTGCCGTGCCAAAGGCAAGTGCAAAGTAAGCCATTTTGATATCTCCATGTTGTCACTATTGATGCGCTCGCCAGCGTAGGTTGAGCATCATTGCGGCGCACTCGATTTATCAAGCATCATAAAGAGTGAGGCAGGGGTAGGAAAGGGCAAAAGAGGAGAAAGTCCGTAAAACGATACCTTTTGTCTTTTTAGCGATGTATTTCTTTAGACAGAAATATAAAACCGCTGACGAAGCAGCGGTCTTTTCACGTTCTATCATCTTAAGTTAAGCGTTGAATCGCCTTAAGCTGCATCTTCTTCTGGTGCTTCGTCTTTTACCGCTTTGGCTTTTTTAGGCTTAGCCGGTGCAGGCTTGCGCTTTGCGCCAAGTGCGTAAAGCACTTCTTCTTTGTTTTGCGCTAAGAACATCGCCAAAGCTTCTTGCTTGGCTTCATCTTCTAGCAACTCACTTTTCCCTAACAGTTCGAAAAGCTCATCTGCCATATCGAGCATTTTGTCATAAGCGTCAGCGTCTGCTTTAGAGGTAAAAGTCATCTTTTCTTCTCCGTTGCGTTCCACCACGTACTTGACGATTACAGCCATGGTTAATCCTCTAACTTAGTCATTAATTCTACTGGCTGTTTATACAGTCTTTAAACCATGAAGTCTAGGTGAGCAGGAAAAAGTGAGAGGTGGATGGCTACTCTTTGTTCCATTGATAACAAAATTCAATAAAGTGTTTGAGCAGTGGGCTTTGGTATTTTTCTTTATGCACCAATAGCCAAAAACGGCGTTTCATGTCCAGCGGAACATCGAGTCTTTTAACCCGGCCATCTTGCAGTGCTGAATGCGCAGCAAGGGTGGATAAACAGCCCAAACCTAACCCTGCCGAAACACTGTTGATTAAGGCTTCAGTGGTATTCAATTCAAAGGCTTCATGCCACTGCTCAAGTCGTGGTGCGATAGCCCGTAAGAAAAACTCTCGTGAGCCAGAACCCGCTTCGCGCAATACCCATTGGCTCTGTTCGAAATCATTGAGGGTGAGCTGATTTATCATTGTGAGTGGATGTTCGGGTGCGCAAATAATACACATTTCATCGTGTGAAAAAGGCGTTGAAATCAGCTCTGGGTGCAGTGTTTTTCCTTCAATCAAAGCAAGATCCAGTTCGTAATCGACCAACTTTTGGCAAATCAGCGCCGAGTTGGAAATAAACAAACTTTGCGAGATGTGTTGGGTTTGCTGGCGAAATTGACTGAGTAGATAAGGCGCAACATGGTTGCCAATCGTATCACTGGTACCAATACGCAATTGGCCTGCGAGGGTTTGCTCACTGTCAAACAGTTGGTTGATGTTGCTCGCACGGCTTAGCAGTTCATCGGCGAGCGGCAACAGTTTTTGTCCCTCTTGATTGAGGATTAAACGGTTATTGACCCTATCGAACAGCGCATGCCCAAGCTGTTTTTCCAGCTCAGACAGTGACATGCTCACGGCCGCTTTTGACAAAAACAGCGCCTCTGCAGCTTGGGTCAAGGTTTTGTGTTGCGTAATCGAAGTGAATACTTTCAATTGCTTAAGAGAAATATTGGCAGCCATAATTTTGTTTAATTAATCTGAACGTGTGTTCTATATATTTAGATATATCAGAACAAAAGGCAAGCGTATGATAGCGACATTGAACAACTACTTTGTTAGTTCTGATGAGAGGTCAATATGATTCGAGCAGCAAAAGCGAAAGTTATGGGTGCGCCAACCCCTATGGCGGGTTTAGCTCTAGGCATCGCAAGCTTGGGTTGGAGTTGGGAAAACTTTGCACCATTACAAGGTTATGGCCAATTAAGTGGAGCCGTTATTGCCAGCGTGTTACTGGTGGTTCTTGCGTTTAAATTTCTCTTTCATGGCCACTTATTACGCCAAGATCTCGCTCATCCGGTCGTGGGCAGTGTTGTGCCTACTTTTGCGATGGGCACAATGGTGGTTTCCAATTCATTAGGCCATTTTTACCCAATGGCCGGTGATGCGTTATGGCTATTTGCTGTAGGTTTACACATCATCTTCTTGGTCAGTTTTTTGTACCATCGCGCGCAGTCTTTTGAACTTCACCACATGGTGCCAAGTTGGTTCGTTCCACCTGTGGGTATTATTGTGGCCGACGTGGCATTTTCTGGAAACCCAGCACTTGCACCAATCGCAAATGCAACCATGATGTTCGGTTTAGTCGCTTATGCGGTGATGCTGCCGATGATGATTTACCGTTTCATGTTCACACATGAAGTTCCAGATGCAGCAAAACCAACCATGGCTATTTTGGCGGCACCAGCGAGCCTCTCATTGGCTGGTTACTTAACTGTCACGGCTAACCCATCGCCAGTGATCATCGGCATTTTATTTGGTATTGCCGTGTTAATGACAACGATTATCTACTTAGCTTTCTTTAAATTATTACGCTTGCCTTTTAGCCCAGGCTACGCAGCGTTTACCTTCCCAATGGTGATTGGTGCAACGGCGCTATTTAAACTCACACATTGGATGGAAACCGTTGGGGTGAGTGCTGAGTATGTACAGCAAGTGCATTGGTTAGCTGGGTTAGAGTTGATTGTGGCAACTATTGTGGTGGGTTATGTTGCTATTCGTTACTTAAATTTCTATCAACCTCATCGCGTGCTACTCAGCAGCATGAATGAGCTAGAAGAGCAAGATGAACACGCATTGAACTGTGAAATGAAATAGCCTGCAGTTTAGGCAATTCAAAACATAAAATTCTCAAGTATAGAATGCACTTATGCTAATCTCAGTCCTTATTGTGACAAGAAAAGCGTGAGTGCATTTTGTTTACTGTCTACCATTCCAATAAAGTCGATACCTTAAAGATCCTACTCGTGCATTTGATCAAAAGTGCACCGTTAGCCAACCCCTTTGAGAAAGAGCAGATCTTGGTGCAAAGCCCGGGGATGTCGCAATGGCTCAAAATGGCCTTAGCGAAAGAGCTCGGTGTGGCGGCGAACCTTGAGTTTCCTCTACCGGCGACCTTTATCTGGGACATGTTCACTAAAGTGCTACCTGATGTGCCTAAGCGCAGTGCTTTTAACAAAGAAGCGATGACGTGGAAATTGATGCATCTGTTGCCAACCTTGCTCACGCTCGACCCCTTTGCCCCTTTGCAGCGTTACCTTGAACAGGATGATGACCATTCCAAGCTCTATCAGTTGGCCGAGAAAATTGCCGATATTTTTGATGGTTATTTAGTCTACCGCCCCGATTGGATTGCCAAGTGGGAGGCGGGCGATGATGTGAGCGAGATTGGTGATGAGCATCCATGGCAGCCGATATTATGGCAAGCCTTATATCAATACACGCTAGATCAAGGCCAGTCGCACTACCATCGTGCCAATCTCTATCAAAGTTTTATTGATCAGCTTGCGCGTGGCTCGGTTGATTTAACCAAACTGCCCAAGCGTTTGTTTATTTTCGGTATTTCGTCACTGCCGCCTCGTTATATGGATGCACTCAAAGCGTTGGGCGAGCAGATTGATGTTCACTTGATGTTTACCAACCCTTGTCAGCATTATTGGGGCGATCTTCGAGATAGAAAAACGCTCGCCAGACTGCACAGTCAGCAACGTAAAACGTTCGCCTTACAAGGTGATGAGATTCAGTTTGAAGGGCAACGCTCGCCGCTTAAAGGCGACATTGAAGCTAACCTCGTGGATGAATTGCATACCGAAGCTGCGGTTGGCAATGAGTTATTGGCCTCGATGGGGAAACTTGGGCGCGATAATCTTTTTTTACTCTCCCAAACGGAAAATGAAGAGCACGAATTTTTTATTGATCTGCCACGCGATAACTTATTGCATCAGTTGCAGGCCGACATCTTACATTTGCAAGAGCATCGAGATGATAGTCAACTGGACAGTAGCGACCACAAACAAGTGATTGCTTTGGATGATCCATCGCTCACTCTTCATGCTTGCCATAGCCCGATGCGAGAAGTGGAAGTGTTGCATGATCAATTGCTGGCAATGTTTGATGCTGACCCTGAACTGAAACCGCGCGATATTATTGTGATGGTGGCGGACATCAATGCTTACAGCCCAGCCATTGCGGCGGTATTTGGTAACGCGCCGGGTGAGCGCTTCATTCCTTACTCCATTTCAGACCGTACGGCAGATCAAGAGAGCCCGATCTTAGCGGCATTTATGCAATTAGTGCATTTACCCGATTCTCGCTGCCTAGCGTCAGAGTTATTAGAGCTGCTTGAAACTCCTGCGATGATGGCAAAATTTGAGCTTAATGAGCAAGACTTTGCGCAAGCCAAATTGTGGGTAGAAGAGTCAGGCATTCGCTGGGGGCTCAATGCGAGCACCGCGCAACAATTTGAGTTGCCACAGACCGAGCAAAATACTTGGCAATTCGGGATTGAGCGCATGTTACTTGGTTATGCCATGCCAGCCTCAGCAGGTTTATTTACGCAAGGCGAAGTGACGCTCGCGCCTTATAATGAAGTGCAAGGTATGAACGCTGAATTGGCGGGTAAATTAGCGCACTTTATTCAGCAAGTGAGCCATTACCGCGAGCAGTTAGCACAAATCCAAAGCGTCGACGAGTGGCGTCGCTTGCTCGGTGAGATGCTTGGCGCTTTTTTCAAGGTTGAGCTGGAAGGGGAGCTCGCACTCAAGTCGATTCGCGACACCTTGTCGCAGTTAAAAGATCAACTGGCCGAGGCCGGTTATGAGCAAGCACTTGCGCCAAGTATTATTACTCAATATTTGCAAAACAAATTGTCAGGTACGCGCATCAGCCAGCGTTTTCTGGCGGGACAAGTCAATTTCTGTACTTTAATGCCAATGCGTTCCATCCCTTTTAAAACCGTTTGTTTACTAGGAATGAACGATGGCGTTTACCCGCGCACTATGCCAGCCGAAGGGTTTGATTTGATGAACGGTCGCACCCGCGCTGGCGATCGCTCGCGGCGTGACGATGACCGCTATTTGTTCTTAGAAGCGATGCTCTCGGCGCAGCAAACCTTGTACATCAGCTACGTCGGACGCTCAATTCAAGATAATACCGAACGCGTTCCTTCGGTGTTGGTCTCTGAGCTTTTAGAGTATTGCCAACAAAATTACTGTTTGGTCGGGGATGAAGCGCTTGGCAGCGATCAATCGGCCAAAAATTTAGCCTGTGCTTTAACGACCACTCACGCCATGGTGCCTTTTAGCCCTAATGCTTTTTTGAGTAAAACCGGTAGCTATGCCAAAGAGTGGCTACCTGCCGCCAGTCGGCAAGGGCGAGCCAGTGGTGAGTTTAATCTCGCCCTGAGCGATTATTTACAAGGGGCGAGCTTTCCTGTCAGTTTAGATCTGGTTGAGCTGCAACGGTTTTGGCGTTTGCCTGTGCAATATTTCTTTAACCGTCGCCTTAAAGTGACGTTCGAGCCTCCGTTACCGGTAATGGAAGATGATGAACCTTTTGTCTTAAATGGCTTAGAGAGCTACCAGTTACGCGATGAACTGCTAGAGTTGCTGCTTGATCAACCCAATTCACCGCATGCCCTTGAGATATTCATCGACCAGCAGCGCGCGCAAGGAAAGTTACCGATTGGTGCTTTTGGATCCTTGGAATTTGAAACTAATCGCGTGCAAGCACAAGAATTGGCGCAAAGAATCGCTTTCTTATGCCATTCGCCACTTGATGACCAAGAGATCGATCTGCGATTTGAATTGTTTGGTGAAGGCAAAAACGTACAACTGACGGGGTGGCTGACTAAGCGCTATCAATCCGGTTTAGTGCGCTACCGCAGTGGTTCGATTCGCGCGCAGGACTATTTAGCCGCGTGGATTGATCATCTCTCACTAGCGGCGATGGGCGAAAGTCAACCTACTCATTTGATGGGCTACGATCGTAAAGAAGGTGTGCAGCATTTTATTTATCCGCCCATGCCCGATACCAAACAAGCCAAAGCGTTGCTCGCAGAACTGGTGGGTTTGTTTTATCAAGGTATGACAGCGCCGCTCGCTTACTTTCCAAAAACCGCGTTAGCCTGTGTGGAAGCTGGCTTCAGCCGTGGTCAATGGGTTGATGATCGCGATAAATCGCTCAAGAAAATGGCTGATAGCTTTAATGAAAGTTACATGAGCCACGGTGAAGGAAGCAATGTTTACATCGCGCGGATTTGGCCGCAGTGGAATGAAGCCTTAGCTGAGCAGGTGCGTTTATTGGCCACGTTGGTGATGCAAGGACCACGATTGTGGGTTCAAGTGGCGCAGGATGTTTAGCGATGGATAACTGCTTGGAAAGTAAAGTGGCCGCCAGTCAATCATTATTGTGTAGGGCGTTTTCTGTACGGCCACAGGTCAGAGGGACCATGATTTGGTTGGTTCGCATCATCGTGAGATTGACGAAACACGTGGCGCGGATAGTAAAGGCTGCCCGTTTGGCGAACCGTGAGAAAGATCTCACAACGTCTTAATTTATAAACTTATTTTGATTATTCATACCATTATTCAAGCGCGATCACATTCGCTTGCGTATTCAAAGGCTAACTGTTTATGAGTATGACCCCGGCTACGGTCACAACACCATTAAATACCCTTACGTTCCCGCTGCACGGTGCAAGGCTTATCGAAGCGTCGGCGGGCACAGGTAAAACCTTCACCATTGCAGGTTTGTATTTGCGCCTATTACTTGGGCATGGTGATGCAAAGTCACGTCATCAAGTGCCACTGACGGTCGATCAAATTCTAGTGGTGACCTTTACGGAAGCTGCCACTGCTGAGCTTCGTGACCGTATTCGGCGGCGCATTCATGAGGCGCGTATCGCTTTTTCGCGCGGTTTCAGTGATGACCCTGTTATCAAACCGCTACTTGAGCAAACTAGTCATCACAAGCAAGCGGCGCAAATATTACTGCAAGCGGAACGGCAGATGGATGAAGCGGCAGTCTATACCATTCACGGCTTTTGCCAGCGTATGCTCACCCAAAATGCGTTTGAATCGGGAAGCCGTTTTAATAACGAATTTGTGACCGATGAAAGCCATCTAAAAGCGCAAGTGGTCGCGGATTATTGGCGTCGTCAGTTCTATCCGTTGTCGATTCAGCTTGCTGCGGAAGTGCGCCGTTTATGGTCATCACCAGCGGCGCTGCTTGAAAAAATCAGTGGCTATTTAACTGGCTCGGCGCTAACGCTCTCTGTTGAAGCGATGAGTGGCGATTTAAGCGCGCTTTATCAATCGTGCCTGTCACGCATAGAGTCGTTAAAAAAGCAGTGGCTTGATTCATGCGATGATTTACCGCCGTGCATTGAAGCTTCAGATTTGCATGCAGCAACCAAGAAAGCGTTACTGAAACGGCTAGAAGGGTTAGCGTTGTGGGCGAGCAACCCGCAGCATGAATTGAACCTACCGAGCGAATTACAAGAGTTTGCACAAAGCGCGTTGGAGGCTAAGTCGAAAAAAGGTCAACCCCCGCAACATGCGCTGTTCACGACCATTGAGCTCTTTTTGCAACAACCCATCAGCTTAGAAGCGCCACTTCTGGCGCACGCTATTACTCATTGCCGAGCCATGCTTGCCAAAGCGAAAGCACAAAAGCAGTGGTTATCGTTTGATGATTTGCTCACTCAGCTTTCTGCCGCGATAGATAATGATGAGCTGGGCATACTGACTGAGCGGATTCGCAGCCTTTACCCCGTTGCGATGATCGATGAATTCCAAGATACCGATCCGCTGCAATACAGTATTTTTAGCCGCATTTATCTGCCTAAGGCTGAATGCGGTTTGTTTATGATTGGCGACCCAAAACAAGCGATTTACGCGTTTCGTGGTGCAGACATTTTTACCTACATCAAAGCGCGTAAACAGGTGAGCGCACACTACACCTTGGGGACCAACTGGCGTTCTAGCGCGAATATGGTCAATGCCGTCAATCAGATTTTTAGTACGCCTGACAGTGCTTTTATCTACGACCAAGACATTCCCTTTTTACCCGTTGAAGCCAGCCCAAATGCGCAGCAGCGTCAATGGTGGCTTAACGGAGCCGTGCAACCTGCGCTCACCTATTGGTTGCAAGAAGCGCAAGACAGCCCGTTGCCAAAAGGCGAATACCTGCAATGCATGGCCAAAGCGTGCGCCAGCCAAATTCAGACCATTTTGAACGCCGCGCAGCACCAACAAGCGTACTTTGATACTGCTAAAGGGCAAAAGAGCGTGCAAGCAGGAGACATCGCGGTCTTAGTGCGGACGGGTAATGAAGGTCGTATGGTGAAAGAGGCGCTCGCCACGCAAGGCATTGCCAGTGTTTATCTCTCGAACCGCGATAGTGTTTTTAGCAGCGAGGTAGCACAAGATGTACAGCGTCTATTGCAAGCGGTACTGACTCCTGAACATGATCGCGCCTTGCGGGCTTGTTTGGCCTCACCACTTTTCGCTTTAGATGCTGCCAGCTTGGATGATTTAAACAACGACGAATCGGTATGGGAAAGCGCGGTTAACGAATTTAAACAGTATCGCCAATTGTGGCTTGAGCGCGGCGTGCTTCCTATGTTGCGCAGTGTGATGAGCAAACGTCACGTCGCTGAACGTTGGTTGGAAGAGCCGCAAGGTGAGCGCTCACTGACCGATTTTATGCACATCGGTGAGCTACTACAGCAAGCGCGACAAGAGATTGATAGCGATCACGGTTTACTGCGTTGGCTGGCACAAGCTATCAGTGACGCCGAGCATGGCCTAGGGGGCCGTGATGATCAAATTCAACGTTTGGAATCCGAACGCAACTTGGTGCAGATCGTCACTATTCACAAATCGAAAGGTTTGGAATACGACTTAGTGTTTCTGCCGTTTGTGGTCAGCTATCGAGAGGCAAGTGAAGGCAAATATCATGATGCCGTGAATGAGGAAACTGTACTGGATATTACCGCCAGTGAAGCTTCTCTCAAGCAAGCAGATAAAGAGCGACTTGCGGAAGATCTGCGCTTGATTTATGTAGCGCTGACTCGTGCTGTGTATGGCTGTTTTATCGGCATTGCGCCGCTGCGTAATGGCCGCTCCACCAAAGAGCCAACCGGTGTGCATTTAAGTGCCATTGGCTATCTGCTGCAAAATGGTCAAGCCGCAGGCATTGCCGATCTTAACGCTGCGCTGCACGCTCAATCCAATCAATACATTCGTGTTTCTGAGCCACCAGCCGAGCAACCAGAGCCGTTTAAAGCGTTGAGCGTCGAGACGCCGGTATTGAGTGCCAAAACACTGCAAGCGCAGATTGACCGTTTTTGGCGAATGACCAGCTATTCTGGGTTGGTAAAACAAGGTGTGAAACACGCTAGCCACGACGCGAGTTTAGAAGTCTCAGGCTTTGATATCGACTCTGCTGATGAGCAAGCGGAAGCTTTACTGGTTGAGCCAGAACGTTCCATTTTCACTTTTCCACGCGGTGCAATGCCCGGTACTTTTTTGCATTCTCTCTTTGAAGAGGTAGAGTTTACTGAGCCTGCTAGCAGCGATGCTAACCAAAAAGTGATACTGGATTTACTGGTGCGAGAACAAATCGATATTGAATGGTTACCAGTATTACAAACGCTGGTCGATACCGTGTTACAGACACCTTTAGATGGTAAAACGTTGCGTTTGAACCAAAAAACCGCCACTCAGCGCTTGGTTGAAATGGAATTTCTATTACCGATAGAAGTACTGAGCGCTCCTGCATTGAACCGTGTCATTCAACGCCATGATCCACTGTCGGCTAAAGCTGGAGATCTTGGTTTTTACACTGTGCAGGGCATGCTGAAGGGCTTTATCGATTTGCTGTTTGAGCATCAAGGAAAGTATTACGTGCTGGACTGGAAGTCGAATCATTTGGGGGATGATGTGAGCGCCTATCATGGCGAGCGTTTGAAAGCGGCGATGGCAGAGCATCGCTATGATTTACAATATCAACTCTACGCATTGGCGCTGCATCGATTCCTACGCAGTCGTCTAGCAAACTATGACTACCATCGCCATTTTGGCGGAGTTTATTATCTCTTTTTACGTGGCATGGATGGCGAGTCTGAGCATGGGATTTTCTCAACCAAACCGAGCTTTGAACTGCTTGATGAGATGGACAGATTGATTGATGGAGAAACCGTAGATACTCGCGCGACCGATGCAGGGCAGATGGAGTTAGATTTATGAGCAGTACGCTAATGACAACGCTTAAGCAGTTAGCGGAAAAAGGCGCTATGCGTCAGTTAGATTACCAATTCGCGCGTTTTATCGAACAAAAAAGCCAGCAGCAACTTGGCGCTGAATATAGCCAAGCGCTCGGATTTATTGCCGCGGTGGTCAGTGCTGAATTGGCCAAGGGACATATCTGCTTACCTTTAGTGGATGCTTCAACGGCGCAGGGTGTTGATCTCGCGGCTAAGTTAGGCTTGTTTGGTGAGGCAGCATTGGCGGTCAATCAGCACCTATTGGCGATTGATTGGCCTTGGCTACTCAACCGTTCAGACTTAGTCGGACAACAAGGGGAAGCGGTGCCTTTAATGTTTGATGGGCAACGTTTATACCTACACCGTTATTGGCATTATGAAGTTACCTTAGCACAGCGTTTAATCAGCTTTGGGACACCCATGAGCCTAAAGCCTACTGATGTCCAAAAGCTAAAATTGCTGCTCGATACACTGTTTGCGCGTCAATACCACTTTCTGCTCCATGCGCTTCGCCAATTGCCAGAGACAGCCAATGCATCAGCACGCCAGCAACAAGTGTGTGATTTTCTGGATGTGGTCAACGCCGATGAACTTGATTGGAATGAGATTGATCAAGTCATTAGCCAAGCACGTACGGCGAAAGAACTCGAAGCAT
>NZ_CAWMCN010000125.1:0-2095 GCF_963865925.1 Vibrio sp. ZOR0018
GCTTTTGATCGAGTAAAGTCAGTTTATCTTATTGAATTTGCATAACAAACGGCTCAAGAGGGATTGCCAACGCGTGGCGGTTTTAGTGCAAAATTGAAGTCTAGTGTTTACAGTGTGTTTTTTGAGTTCGGCGGTGCGTTGTCAACCCCTTAGCCGGGCGTTAGCACTCAAGACGGTGTAAGATCTTTACACTGTTCTCTATTACTTCAGAACTTGCGCCTGTCATATAAGCCGTTGTGATGGCTCCTTCTTTGAGTAAACATATCGCATTGAGCAAATCGTCCGAATCTTCACTTAGCTTGTTTCGTATTAACTGACGTACTTGCGCTTTGTGGAAGCGACAATAGCTAGATATTTCACTTTTAGCATCGTGGAATTCCGCAGAAGTATTTATAAAGAAACATCCGTTAAAATCGCCTAGTTTAGGCTCATAGCCGTCAAACCATCCCTTTAAAGCATGAAATAGAGTGTCAACCAACTCACTATTATTGGTTGTGTTTTCAAGTTTAGCTTCCAACCATTGCATAAAGGTTAGGTGTCTTTGCTCTAAAGCCCTAAGTACCAAGTCTTCCTTGCTGTTGAAATGGCTGTAGAGCGTTTTCTTAGCCACACCAGAAACCTTTATTACTTCATTAATTCCAATGGAATTAATGCCATGTCGGTAAAACAGCTCTAATGCTGTACTTAATAGTAAATCTCGTTTCTTGCTCATAAAGACACCTCGAACTCGGTTTTGTGTATATTGACAAAGGTAGAATGATCTGTCTACAATAAAAAGTAGACAGGTCGTTCTACTTTTTATTGTGAGGTTTATATGAATAGTTATGTGTCTGCTTTAGTCGCAGGAGTTGGAGCTTCAATTACTCTTGGTCTTCTCTTGATGGTGGAAGCCAATGTAGAAAGTGCAGCTTTGGTAATGGCTCCATTTGGGGCAACAGCAGTACTAGTTTTTGGTTTACCACAGAGCCCTCTTGCTCAACCAAAAAATGTAATTTTTGGTCATTTGGTCACAGCCGTAATTGGTATAGTATTTTCTCAGTACGTAGGTGTAACACCTGTGAGTTTGGCTATTGCGACAGGGTTAGGTATTACATGTATGTTAGTCTCTAAAACAACGCATCCACCGGCAGGAGCGAATCCAATTCTAATTATGTTGGCAGGTCATGGTTGGTCATTCTTAGTTACTCCGGTCTTGATTGGCTCTGTCGTGATTGTTTTGATGAGTAAAGGTCTTCAAAAAGCTCAACAATACAGTTTAAAATCAGAGTACTAACAAAGCATTTAAGAGTGATTCGCAACGCTCGGCAGTTTCGCTTCGCTCAAGTATAGCCAAGCGCCGCTCACACCTTAATGCGGCGTTATAAAACAGGAGATCACAGTGAGTTTAGTTAAGGAATTTAAGTTTATTAAGTGGGAAGAGTTTGGAGAAGTTGTTGAGGAAAATAGAGTTGTGGAGCCTTCAGTTTCATTGAGAAGGTATGCCGAACTGAATAGATATGATGTCAAAAATAGGCTTCCATCAGCAGTTAAAGAGTTACTTACACTCGCCAAGCTTTATGATATTCCCTACAACAATAGCTCTAGTCCAGTAACTTTTTCTTATGCCATTATCGATGCCATATTTACGACTATTATTGTTTCTGCTGCTGAAAGAGACATGATACTAAATGCGCAACTTGAAACAGCGACTCATTCGCAGTTGGTTGAGGCGGAGCAGTTTATATCTGAACTAAGGTTGCCAGAGATTCGATAGTTTTATAACAAAGCGTTTAAGGCAGATTCGCAACGCGTGGCATTTTCAGTTCAAATTGGCTTTTGTGTTTACGGTGCAATGGTTTAGGTTAGGTGGCGGCGTTGCTCACTACTTAACGCGGCGTTAGGCAAAGTGAGTTTTTATCAGCTAAATCGGGTTTGAATTGAACGGTGAATTCCATGTTTTAATGGCTGGAGTTAAGCAATAAGTCGTCATCACATATTTGTTGTTTCGTGATCGTGTTGGGTTGTTTTTCGCTGTGAATTCAGCGGCAAAATAACCTTCAGCATCCAAACGTCCGCCGAGCATGCTACGCTCGTCACTTTTCTTCCAAATCGCTCA
>NZ_CAWMCN010000126.1:0-509 GCF_963865925.1 Vibrio sp. ZOR0018
TCTAAATGCTGTCTCTTGATCACAAGTCCTGTTCAAGAGACAGAGCGAGTTCGTAGCCTTCAAGGATGACTTGTAGTTTGAGCCATCCTTCCCAGAGCGTTTTAACTGACGCTCTTCCATTTCTTTTACTGTCTTTCCAACCGCCAAGCCGTGCGAGATGTTCATAAGCCCATTTTGCTGTGGGAACTTCCTCTGGAAGCGGCGTCTTTATTCTTTTCACCCAAAGCAGCTTCCAGACCCTTGAAGACAAGATTTTCTCACAGCTGATATCTTCAACTTGCTCATTGGCAAATTTTAACTGGAAGAGCCTTACGGCTAAAAAGGCAAAAATAGCCACTAATCTATCTAAGTTGCCTTTACTCTGTACCCGAAGCCCTTCAACTCCGGTTCCTTCGCTCTTCCAGACCTTGTGATATTCCTCAATTAGCCAACGTTTCTCGTAATACGTGATAATTTTCAAAGCCTCTTCCGCACTGTTTACGGGTTCATTCGTCAGAATGTGCCAGTTC
>NZ_CAWMCN010000127.1:0-708 GCF_963865925.1 Vibrio sp. ZOR0018
AAATTGAAGTTCAGTGTTTACAGTGTGTTTTTTAAGTTCGGCGGTGCGTTGTCAACCCCTTAGCCGGGCGTTAGGCAAAGTGAGTTTTTATCAGCTAAATCGGGTTTGAATTGAACTGCGAATTCCATGTTCTCATGGCTGGATTTAAGCAATAAATCGTCATCACATATTTGTTGTTTCTTGATCGTGTTGGGTTGCTTTTCGTTGTGAATTTAGCGGCAAAATAACCTTCAGCATCCAAACGTCCGCCGAGCATGCTACGCTCGTCACTTTTCTCTGAGTTAGAGTTTTAGTTTATAAATGAATCGGTTAGTTTGTTTCAAGTTTACAAACAAGCTCGTTCTTTAGTTTTGAAAGTGTCGTTGTCAATCGGTTGGCCTAACAAACGGCTCAAGAGGGATTGTCAACGCGTGGCGGCTTTAGTACAAAATTGAAGTTCAGAGTTTACAGTGTGTTTTTTGAGTTTGGCGGTGCGTTGTCAACCCCTTAGCCGGGCGTTAGGCAAAGTGAGTTTTTATCAGCTAAATCGAGTTGAAATTGAACGGTAAATTCCATGTTCCCATGGCTGAACTTAAGCAATAAATAATCATCACATATTTGTTGTTTCTTGATCGCGTTGGGTTGCTTTTCGCTGTGAATTCATCGGCAAAATAACCTTCGGCATCCAAACGTCCGCCGAGCATGCTACGCTCGTCACTTTTCTTCCAA
>NZ_CAWMCN010000128.1:0-537 GCF_963865925.1 Vibrio sp. ZOR0018
GCCGCGCGTTGGCTGTCCCTCTTGAAGCGTTTGTTATATGCCTGACCACTAAGCCTCGTTTTATATCAGTTCAAAAGCCGCGCATGGCGTTCCTTGATGATACTTCAACTGCCAACAGCTACCAGTAAAAGCCCAAATAGAACAACGTTTAGCATAATCGCTTACTTCACCAGACTCTTTGACTAAAGCTGATTCATATTTAAGAAGCTGAACTGACGGCTCAAGTTGAATACATTCGTATTGTTGAGAATGAACATGAAAATTTGAAGGCTTTTCTGAACTCATCATTTCGATTATCGAGTTAAAGTTAAAACTGTTACCTGATTTACCAACCTCAGTAAAACTCGGGTGAATTAGGCGTTCAATATCAGCTCTATTTTTTCGTATCTCATACTGGTGAAGTTCGATTTCTTGTTCCACTAAAATATCCATTTCTTCTCCTGAATTGATAAAGCATATAACGCCCGGCTAAGGGGTTGACAACGCATAGCCGAACTCAAAAAACACACTGTAAACACTGAACTTCAATTTTGCACT
>NZ_CAWMCN010000129.1:0-631 GCF_963865925.1 Vibrio sp. ZOR0018
GTTTGTTATGCAAATTCAATAAGATAAACTGACTTTACTCGATCAAAAGCCACCATTGCAATGGTTGAGTGATTCAAGAACCAACCCAAACCAGAGCCGTGATAAATAAGCCGCCAAAACAAAGTCCACCTTTCAACAACAAACCAAGCTTTTGAATGAGACAAACTCACCGAGCAAGACTTTCAGCAATTGTGAAATGATCAAATAACTTGCCCTTTCCACACTTTACGCCCGCTAAACTGACAACACGCCAGCGCCAAAACCGATTGAGGCAAACAGAGAACTTTGCCTGTTTTACGGTTTGAGTTAACCATAAATTTGAGAGTGAAAATCCTCATTTGCCGACAACACAAAACGAATAACCGGAGAAATCCCAAAAGATTGAACCCCTAAATTTACCTGAGTTGCATAACGCCCTGTTAAGGTGTGAGCAACGCAATACCGAAGCTCCCGCATACCACCTTAAACACTAAAAGCAACGCATTGTGAAAATGCCACGCGTTGCGAATCACTCTTAAACAGATTGTTAGGTGAATTTATACCGCTGAAAGATAAACGCAAACTTCTCTCTCACCACCTTGCATACGAAGTGTTTGATTTTCTACGTAAGTAACACCAAGTTTATCGATAA
>NZ_CAWMCN010000130.1:0-623 GCF_963865925.1 Vibrio sp. ZOR0018
CCTTAATTGGGCGTTAGCCGACAAGCGAAAATTTCAAATTCAGAGGTAAATATGATTCCATTAAATTCATCTGTTGTTTCAGGGGTGGCAGTCTCGGAAATTGATGGTGAAATGAAGCTTCTACTTATGAAGCGAGTAAAAGGTGGCTTCTGGTGTCATGTTGCAGGTTCAATTGAACAAGGCGAAACAGGCATTGACGCCATCACTCGAGAGTTCAGAGAAGAAACACAAATTGAGGCTTCCCCCCTATATAATGCTCAGTTTCTAGAACAATTCTACGAAGCCAGTGTTAATGTTATTCAGCTCATACCTGTTTTCGTAGTGATGTGCCCACCAGAGCAAGGGGTGGTTTTAAATGAAGAACATACAGAGTATAAGTGGTGCAGTTTAGACGAAGCTCTTGGATTGGCTCCATTTCCAAACCAACACGAAGTGTATAAGCATGTTTGGTCGTATTTCGTAGAAAAGCCAGCTAATGCACTCTATCGTGTAGATGTCGGCTAACAAACGGCTCAAGAGGGATTGCCAACGCGTGGCGGCTTTAGTACAAAATTGAAGTTCGATGTTTACAGTGGTTTTTTGAGTGCGGTAGTGCGTTGTCAACCCCTTAGCCGGGCGTTATG
>NZ_CAWMCN010000131.1:0-19096 GCF_963865925.1 Vibrio sp. ZOR0018
GCCGATGTCACGTGGCGTGCGACACCGCAAGCCAAACCTCAAGTGGACGGCCCTTGCATGGCGTTAGTCGTGGGCCCTGACGGCGAAGAAATCTTCTGTGACGAACATGGCCGCGTCAAACTGCATTTCCCGTGGGACAGATATTCCAACGGCGATGAACACAGCTCGTGCTGGGTGCGCGTGTCACAAGGTTGGGCTGGCAGCCAATATGGCATGATAGCCATTCCGCGCATTGGTCATGAAGTCATCGTCTCGTTTCTTAACGGCGACCCAGACCAACCGATAGTGACAGGCCGTACCTACCATGCGACCAACAAAGCGCCGTACACATTGCCGGATAACAAAACCAAAACCGTGCTGCGCAGTGAAACGCACCAAGGGCAAGGGTTTAACGAGCTGAGCTTTGAAGACCAAGCAGCGCAAGAGAAAATCTACCTACACGCGCAAAAAGACTTAGACGCCTTGGTGCTCAATGACGCCACGGCGCACATCAAGCACGACCAGCACCTCACGGTGGATAACGACCAGCTTACGCACGTTAAACATAACCACCACATCACGGTAGAGGGCGAAAGCCGCGATAACATAACCAAAGATAACAGTGTAGAGATTAGCGGGTCAGTACAGCATAAAGTGGCCAAACTGACCGCGATACAGACAGGGCGCGAAATCAGTCTTAAAGCGGGAGCTAAAATCGTTGTAGAAGCTGGGGCTGAAGTGACTTTAAAAGCGGGTGGCAGCTTTGTCAAAGTGGATGCCGGTGGCGTGCACATCGTTGGTCCTGCGATTAACCTCAATGCTGGCGGAAGTGCGGGCAGCGGTAGCGCTTATGGTGGGCAATCCGCCATGTTGGCAACCCCACTACTTGATATGAAAGCTCCGGCCGAATTACAAGCGAGTGCTATTAGCGCGACCATGCAAAGCGGCCAAGCGAATGTGATCACTCATTTTGAGGCTGCCGCAGTACAATCCGCTGCGCAGAAATCATCTGCATCATCAGAAAAGCAGTCAGAAGCGAAGGTGGCAGAAAAGAGCGCTCAGGAAGAGAGCCCAAAAGAGGATGCACAAAACGAAGATAAAGTGTCACTGCTACAATCGGATGTGTTGAAACCTTCAGAAGAGCTGGAAAAGTTAGCGAAGAAACAAGCCAGCGCTTTCAGAAAAGGCAACAATGGTGAAGAAGTGAGCTTGATTCAGCAAGCGTTAATCAAAATGAAATTTGATTTGCAAGCCGATGGTGATTTCGGTAATAAAACCAAAACGGCCATCGAACAGTTCCAAAAAAGTTATCAACCCAGCCATCAAACGCATCCGTCATACAGCATTGGCCCCGTTGATGGTATTGTTGGCCAAGGCACATTGTTAGGTTTAGACGAAGCGTTGATGGATGGGTGGGTTTATGAAAATGATGAGATGGATCTGAAATGGTTGACTGTACCAAAAGGTCAATTGACCTTTGATGCAGAGGGGAATGACATCGAAGGAAGCCCATTCTTTTCTCGGAAAGTGCACATACCTAATCATCGCGGAAAAGTGATAGGAAATTCAGGTGTTACTATCGGGCGAGGTCTGGATCTCGGCAGTCCTCCAAGCGGTGCTAATGGCCAAAATCCGTCTAAATTGGATTTGAAAAATTTATTTGAGCTAGCGGGTCTTAACCCGAAGTTATCAGTGTGGCTCTTAAGTGTTGAGGGTAAAACAAAAAGCGATGCATTGAGTGCCTTGAAGTCGAGTGATTTAACCGATGAAGAGTTGGTTATTACTAGAAAGCAACAGTACATTATGTTTAACACTATTTATGAATATCTTGAAAATAAGACAAAAATCTTAGTTACAAAAGCAGATGTACAAAAAACATATGGAGTTGTTGATTGGGAAGGAATGCCTCGTAGTGTGAAGGATGTAACTATAGATATTACATATCGTGGTGATAGCTATACTGAAACTCGTAGAGCCTATGTTCCGGCATTAGTTGAAGACAAAGTATCGATGAACTATTTCAACTTTAAAAGAATTATGCATTATGAAAATGCAGTATGGAATAGTGTACCACTAAACAGGAAGACAATAAGATATGACCACTTATAACCTAATATTTTACTGCACTTTTTTATTATCTTATTCATCCTATGCTGGGGCATTTCCGATTCCACCAAGTAATGAGTTAAGAACGTTAATTAAGTCTTACGATAATCAGACAGGTAAAACTGGAGATAATGTTGCCTATATACCAATAGGAAAGCCTTGTCTGAATGTCGTTACTAATGGAAAGCATTATGAGTATTGTGTTATTAACGAGAATGAAAACTTGTCGAATAGTGATAAGCAAGGTTTTTATATTACTTTAAAAAGTGTATCAAAGAGCGATATTAGTTTTTCATACGATACACTCTGGTATTCAATGAGCTGTCGTATTTTTACCGAAGATCAAAAAATAGAATGTGATGAGCCCTACGGTTAGATATTGACTGTTGTTTTAAATAGAATAAAGAGCCAACATAGCTAGGCTCTTTATTTAAACCAATCCTAAAAAATACAATGCTTAGCGAAGTCGCCAGCCTCATTCGCTGTCCAATCACCTTTTGGCTTGTCTTTCATATCTTCACACCACGCGTCGCTGCCAATTTGTGATTGGAAGACACAGTGCTTTGCATAATCCACCGCCTGCCCGGCGTTCCATTCGCCTTTTGGTTTCTCTTTCATATCTTGACACCATGCTTCGCTGCCCACTTCTGAGCAGGCGGCGAGTGAGAATGCAGTAAACAATACCAAGGCTATTTTTTTCATGTTTGAGTTCCAAATGGATGCGATTTTTGTTCGGAGTGACTATACCGAAAATCACGGTCTCAGTGTTAATCCTATGCTAAAAATGGGCATCTAATGACAAATCACTCAGTGATGGTCCTCACTCTTTTTTACTCCTCAGCTCACTAATCAACGATCAAAATCACATTACCTATTTTCGCATCGTGCAAATTATTTTTGCTACGCTAGGATTCATCGAAACGTTTCGATGAGATTTTCTTGAACGATTCAAGAGTGATAGAAAGGTGTCAAAAAGCGAAACATAAAGCCTAACGTGAAGGTATAACAATGAAAAAAAGTACCCTATTAAACTCAGAACTCTCTTACTTGGTGGCTACTTTAGGGCATACCGACGAAATCACAATTTGTGATGCAGGTTTGCCCATTCCTGATGAAGTGCAGCGTATTGATTTAGCATTAACTCACGGTATTCCCGGTTTTATTGACACGGTCCGCGTGATTCTTTCTGAATCTCAAATTGAAGGTGTGATCATTGCTGAAGAGTTTGCACAAGTAAGCCCTGAGCATCACAAAGCGCTGCTTGCTGAGCTGAAAGCGGAAGAGGAGTTGTGCGAGAAAGCGATTGCTGTCACTTACCTCTCTCATCAAGATTTTAAAGAGCGCACTATGCGCAGCCGCGCCGTGGTAAGAACAGGCGAATGTACGCCGTATGCGAATGTTATTTTTCAAGCAGGCGTCGTGTTTTAAGCCGCGATTGAGGATCCACTATGACTCAAGCAATTTTAGCGCTCAGTGAGATTGAAAAAGCGTTCCCCGGCGTGAAAGCGCTCGATAAAGCTAGCCTCAATGTTTACCCCGGCCGCGTGATGGCGTTGATGGGCGAAAACGGCGCGGGTAAATCAACCTTAATGAAAGTGTTGACGGGTATCTATTCATTGGATGCGGGTTCTATCACTTACCAAGGAAAACCAGCCGCCTTTAAAGGCCCACGAGATTCACAACAAGCAGGCATCAGCATTATTCACCAAGAGTTGAATTTGATTCCGGAATTAACTATTGCTGAAAACATTTTTCTAGGCAGAGAGATAACCGGTGCGATGGGGCGAATTTTATGGAATGAAATGTACCAAGCAGCCGACAAACTACTGGCTCGCTTAAATGTTAAACACAGCTCCAAGACCTTGTTGGGTGACTTAAGCCTTGGTGAGCAACAGATGGTTGAGATTGCAAAAGCGCTCTCATTTGAGTCGAAAGTGATCATCATGGATGAGCCGACGGATGCGCTGACGGATACCGAAACTGAATCGTTATTTAATGTGATTAACGAGCTGCGTGAACAAGGTTGCGGCATTGTTTATATCTCACATCGGTTGAAAGAAATTTTTGAAATTTGTGACGACATTACTGTGTTACGTGATGGCAAATTCATTGGCCAGTGCAAAGTGTCTGACACCAATGAAGATGGCCTGATTGAGATGATGGTCGGCCGGAAATTAGAAGAGCAGTACCCACGTATTGAGGTAAAGCACGGCGACACTTGCCTTGAAGTGATAGGCCTCACGGGTTCAGGTGTGCATGACATTAATTTTACGCTCAAACGAGGTGAAATCCTCGGTGTCTCGGGTTTGATGGGCGCAGGGCGCACTGAATTAATGAAAGTGATTTACGGCGCGCTGCCCAGTGAGCGAGGCGTGATTAACCTTGAGAACAAAACCATCAACCCAGTCAGCCCACAAGATGGCCTTGCAAACGGTATCGCGTATATTTCGGAAGATCGCAAAGGGGACGGTTTGGTTCTTGGCCTGTCGGTGAAAGAGAACATGTCACTGTGTGCGTTGAATAAATTTAGCAAAGGTGTACAGATTCAACACAGTGATGAAGTCATCGCAGTGGAAGATTTCATTCGCCTATTCAACATCAAAACGCCATCTCGTGATCAAATCATTGGCAATTTATCCGGTGGCAATCAGCAAAAAGTAGCGATTGCCAAAGGGTTGATGACACGCCCTAAAGTCTTGATTTTGGATGAACCCACACGCGGTGTTGACGTGGGAGCCAAAAAAGAGATTTACCAATTGATTAACCAATTTAAAGCCGAAGGGATGAGTATTATTTTGGTTTCGTCAGAGATGCCAGAAGTGCTAGGGATGAGTGACCGAATTTTGGTGATGCATGAAGGTCGAATCAGCGGCGAATTCAGTGCCAAACAAGCCAACCAAGAGATTCTACTCGCCTGTGCGGTAGGCAAAAAGATCAATGAGGAAGCAGCATGAGCAGTAACAGCATGAGTAATTCAACCCAAACTAACCGCAGAAAATGGATCAGTAAAGAGTGGCTCATTGAGCAAAAATCACTGATTGCTTTGCTTTTTTTAGTGGTCGTTGTCTCTTTTTTAAACCCCAATTTCTTCACTGTTGACAACATACTGAACATTTTGCGCCAAACCTCAGTCAACGCCATTATCGCTGTGGGGATGACCTTGGTTATTCTAACGGCAGGTATCGATTTGAGTGTTGGCTCGGTACTGGCGTTGTGCGGCGCTTTTGCTGCAACCATGATTGGTCTTGAGATTCCTGTCATTATCGCAGTCCCTACAGCGTTACTTGCTGGCGCGGCACTGGGTGCGATTAGCGGCATCATTATCGCCAAAGGTAAAGTGCAGGCGTTTATTGCCACCTTAGTCACTATGACCTTACTGCGTGGTGTGACCATGGTTTATACCGATGGGCGTCCAATTTCGACAGGTTTTACCGATACTGCAGATGCTTTTGCTTGGTTTGGTACAGGTTACGCATTGGGTATTCCCGTTCCGGTGTGGATGATGGTGGTAGTCTTTGCTGCGGTTTGGTACTTACTCAACCATACACGTTTTGGCCGCTATGTTTACGCGCTAGGTGGCAATGAGTCTGCGACGCGATTGTCAGGTATTAATGTGGATCGCGTGAAAATTGGTGTGTACGCCATCTGTGGTCTATTGGCTGCGCTGGCTGGCATTATCGTCACGTCTCGCCTCTCTTCTGCGCAACCGACTGCTGGTATGGGTTATGAGCTGGATGCCATCGCTGCCGTTGTACTTGGTGGTACCAGCTTGATGGGGGGTAAAGGACGCATTATGGGCACGTTAATTGGGGCGCTGATCATCGGCTTTCTTAATAACGCGCTGAACCTGCTTGATGTCTCTTCTTACTACCAAATGATTGCGAAAGCCGTGGTTATTTTGCTCGCGGTACTCGTGGATAACAAAAATAAGTAACACGATAGAAAACCTCCGTTTTAAAGCGAGCCATATTAGCTTTAAAACGGCCCCTACAAAAAGGACTATAAAGATGAAAAAACTTGCAACTTTAATCTCTGCTGCTCTACTTTCCACCACTGTCTCTGTGGCTGCGTATGCGCAAGACACCATGGCGATTGTACTATCCACTCTGAACAACCCATTTTTTGTCACCATGAAAGATGGCGCAGAAGCGAAAGCAAAAGAGTTAGGCTACAACCTGATCGTCTTGGATTCACAAAATGATCCAAGCAAAGAGCTATCAAACGTAGAAGACTTAACCGTTCGTGGCGTTAAAGCGATTTTGATCAACCCAACCGATTCTGATGCCGTCTCTAACGCCATTCGTATGGCAAACCGCGCTAAAGTGCCAGTGTTGACACTGGATCGCGGTGCAAGCCGTGGTGATGTTGTGAGCCACATCGCTTCTGATAACGTAGTCGGTGGTGAAATGGCCGGTCACTTTATCGTCGAAAAAATCGGTGCAAAAGCCAAAGTCATTCAACTGGAAGGGATTGCCGGCACATCGGCCGCTCGTGAGCGTGGAGAAGGTTTCATGAACGCGGTGAAAGGCAGTGAAATGGAACTGCTTGCTAGCCAGCCTGCTGATTTTGACCGCACTAAAGGTTTGAATGTAATGGAAAACCTGCTAGCGGCAAACCCAGATGTTCAAGCCGTATTTGCCCAAAATGATGAAATGGCATTGGGTGCACTTCGCGCCGTTCAAGCATCAGGCAAAGAGGTGATGATCATCGGTTTTGATGGTACCGACGATGGTATCGCGGCGGTAGAACGCGGCCAACTTGCTGCGACTGTTGCTCAACAACCAGACATGATCGGTGCACTTGGCATTGAAACGGCCGATAAAATGCTAAAAGGCGAACAAGTGGATGAGTACATTCCGGTTCCTCTAAAAATCATCAGCAAATAATCTTTGCTGTAGGTAGCTCTTTACTGGCTCGTAGAGAGCTACCTCTTCTATAACCCCTCAGCCATCAATAACCAGTAATCAGGCTCGATAGGTTTGTTTTTTCAGGTGAAGCCACAAAAGCCAAACCTCTCCAGCTCTATTTCAAACATGTTCACTCATGAACAAAGGACAAATTATGAATCAGTTAGTGGTATTAGGTAGTGTTAACGCTGACCATGTTTTGCAAGTGCCTTCATTTCCTCGCTCGGGCGAGACGCTGCATGGTCGTCATTATCAAGTTATTCCCGGTGGTAAAGGGGCTAACCAAGCTGTAGCGGCCGCGCGATTAAAAGCGGACATCGGTTTTATTGCCTGCGTGGGTGACGATGCATTCGGTATCAATATTCGTGAGAATTTTAAGCTCGATGGTATCAACATTGCGGGAGTTAAAATGCAGCCCAATTGTCCGACGGGCATCGCGATGATCCAAGTCTCGGACAGCGGAGAAAACAGCATCTGTATTTCGGCAGAGGCGAATGACAAGCTGACGGCTGATGCCATTGAACCGGATTTAGCCGCCATTGGCGCGGCCAAATATTTATTGATGCAATTAGAGACGCCAATCGATGGCATTATTAAAGCTGCGCAAATCGCCAAACAAAATCGTACCAATGTGATTTTAAACCCAGCGCCAGCCCGAGATCTGCCTGATACTCTGCTAGAATGTGTCGATGTGATCACACCAAACGAAACGGAAGCGCAGCGCTTAACGGGGATCACGGTTGATGATGATCACACGGCGCAATTAGCGGCCAATGAACTGCATAAAAAAGGGATTGAAATCGTCTTGATCACCTTAGGTGCAAAAGGCGTTTGGCTAAGCCAAAATGGACGTGGTCAACTGATTGCTGGTTTTAAAGTCGATGTGACAGACACCACCGCGGCAGGTGATACGTTTAACGGTGCTTTAGTAACGGGTCTTTTGGAAGATATGCCTTTAGAATCAGCCATTAAATTTGCGCATGCTGCGGCAGCCATTTCTGTTACCCGTTTTGGCGCGCAAACCTCAATACCCACCCGAGTAGAAGTGGACGCGTTTCTCGCTCAGCATCAATAGAATAGGAAAAACAGACATGGCGACAATGAAAGATATTGCAAGATTAGCCGGCGTATCCACGTCTACCGTCAGCCATGTCATTAATAAATCTCGCTATGTGAGCGATGAAATCGCTGAGCGTGTCAATAAAGCCGCGCAAGATCTGAACTATGCCCCGTCAGCATTGGCTCGTAGTCTCAAAATGAACCGAACGCGCACCATTGGTATGTTAGTGACCACTTCGACTAACCCCTTTTTTGGCGAAGTGGTCAAAGGGGTAGAGCGCAGTTGCTATCACAAAGGTTATAACCTTATTTTGTGTAATACCGAAGGGGATAGCCAGCGGATGCAAGCCTCTATCAACACGCTGCTGCAAAAGCGCGTTGATGGCTTACTTTTGATGTGCTCCACCTTAGAAGGTGAGCGGATTGACGTTTTTGAACGCTACCCAGATATCCCTGTCGTAGTGATGGATTGGGGCCCAATGCTCTTTCCTAGCGATAAAATACAAGATAACTCTTTACGTGGTGGTTATATTGCGACGAACTATTTGATTGAGTGCGGTCATAAAGAAATCGGTTGCATTACTGGGCCATTGATTCGACATCAAGCTCAAATGCGTTATGAAGGCTATAAGCGCGCTGTCTTGGAAGCAGGTTTGGACATTTATCCCAATTGGATTGTTGAATCCGATTTTGAATGTGAAGGTGGCTACGAAGCGTTCAATAAAATGTTAGCCAAAGGACCATTACCGAGTGCGATTTTTGTCTCTAATGACATGATGGCAATGGGTGTGATTAATGCAGCTAATGAAAAAGGGATCCGCATTCCTGAAGATCTTTCGCTGATGGGGTATGACGATATTCACATCGCCCGTTTTATGTCGCCAGCTCTAACCACTATTCATCAACCCAAATATCGTTTAGGTAAAGCGGCAGTTGACACCTTACTTGCCCGTTTAGAAAACGAAGCGCTCGAACCGCAAATTGTCCAATTAGAGCCGACTTTAGTGGTGCGTAAAAGCATCAAAATGATGAACAAGTAGATGGAAAAATCCCTCTCTTTAGTCAAGAGAGGGATGAGGCACTAATTACTGAGTCATATTTTTCCAGAAATCAGCCCATTGTTGCGGTCGATTATAGAAATGGCTAACAGATACGGTTCGCCATTGCCCCTCTGCTTCATACACAATCGAGGGAAAACCAGAAAGCTGATATTGCGCCATTAAGCTTTGCGTCTGCTCTAACTGCTCTGGTAACTGAGCTTTAGCTTGATCCATCACTTGTTCCCATTGATTTAGCTCTAGGTCAAGCGATTGGGCTAACAGTGCTAATGTTTCAGTATCGGCCACAGGCAAACCTTGCTGGTAATGCGCTTGTTGAATGCTTTTGAGCATAACACTTGGCGATACACCGAGTAATTGCGCTGCAATAATGGCTTGAGCAGTAACGTATGAGTCCAATATCACGGTTTCGCCACTTTTGATTTTGGCGATGTAACCTTCCCCAAATACGGCTCCTGTTTGCTGAGCAATGCGCTGATCAGCTTGCAGTACATGTTGGCGAAAACCATCTGAAAGAGGCGATCGCTCGATCATTCCACCCGGATGAAGGTGCAGTTGTACTCCGCTCATTTCATTCAACTGCTGAATCAGAGAGGTTGCTCCGTAACACCAGCCACACATTGGGTCGAAAATATAGTGGACGCTTACCATTTCATCTCACCCATGTGAACTTTGGCACCAATTTCTAAAGCCATTGGTAGGCCAGCATTAGGGTAAAGGTTTTGCATGGTTTGAATTAACTGAGCGCTGTCTTTGCTGTTTGCTTTGGCTTTAGCAAAATCCATAAGATATTGTTGTGCAAATTCAATTGAAGAAGCATCAAGCGCTGTTCCAGAAGTCATATGCCCCGGGATCACTACGTTTGGTTTGAGTGCTTTCATTTGATCAAGTTGTTGCGCCCAAGCTTGGCGGCTCGCATCACTTTGTGCATCAGCCATCCATAAATGAACATTTCCGTATACCGCGACGTTACCTAAAATCGCTTTATTGGCTGGTATCCATAAATAAGGACGATGCGCTAATGCTCCATCCGCATCGCGAATTTCAATAGTTTGCCCATCAATGGTTAAGGTTTTGCCATTATAAGCTGTTGGTAGTATCGGTTTTACAGGGGCATTTGCCCCCATTTTTGGAGCCCAAAATGCCAGTTTACCTTCGAGTTTTTCTGCAATCGTTGCACGTACGCCAGGAGTCGTCAGCACTTTCGCTTGTGGAAACATGTCATGCAGTACTTCAGCGCCAAAGTAGTAATCAGGGTCAGCTTGGCTAATAAAAATCGTGGTTAAGTTTTTGCCAGAGTCGAGTACTTTTGCTGCAATACGGAGTGCGTCGGCTTTAGTAAAGCCAGTGTCAACCACCATCGCTTCTGTTTCGCCATAAACCAAAGTGGAGTTGACATGGAAGCTATTGCCATCTGCATTGTAGACGTCAAGTGTCAAAGGTTGTTGTGCTGCAAACGCGGTGCTGCTGATGAGTGTGGTTGCTGTAATTAGAGTCAGTGTTTTCATGATTATTTATCCAAAGAGTATGTTATCGGTTCGGGAGCTATCATACGAATTAGACTTGTTCGGATATATAGCTAATAATTGACATCATTGTTTCTTAATTAGAACTAATCATGGACAAACTCACAGCAGCTCAGGTCTTTTTAGATATAGCGATTACCCAAAGTTTTACGGCGACAGCGGAACGGCTGGATATTTCTCGTCCTATGGTGACTCGGCATGTTGAAACCATGGAAACTTGGTTACAAGCTCGGTTATTAAACCGAACCACACGAAAAGTATCGCTCACATCAGCAGGAGTTCAATGCCTAGACGCGATAAAATTATGGGTCGAGCAAGCGCAGCAATTAGAACATCAGTTGATGGATCAACAGTCGTTATCTGGAAAAATCAGGATTGCGACCAGCATGTCGTTTGGCTTTTCTCAACTGATCCCGGCCGTTAAACCTTTTTTGAATACGCATCCAAATATCGAAATTGATATTGATGTACAGGATAAAACCGCAGATTTGATTGCAGAGCGAATTGATTTAGCGATCCGTATTGCAGCCGATCCCGATCCTTCTTTAATCGGGCGCCCTATCGCCCAATGTGATTCTGTATTGGTTGCCTCTCCTGAGTATCTAATGCGCTGTGAGCCAATACTCACACCAAGCGATCTCTCACAGCATCGTTGTCTTGGATACAAAAACTTTGAGCGACATATTTGGCATTTAAAACAAGATGATAAGCATCAATCGGTGGAGGTGCCATGCCAGCTAACTGCGAATGAAGCCACCACTTTGTTACATGCGGCTATCCACGGGATGGGCGTTGCTTTACAGCCGACTTATCTAGCCAAGGGTGCGTTAGAAAGGGGGGACTTACAACAGGTGTTAGCGCATTGGCAACCGAAGAAAATGGACATTTACGCTTTATATCCTTCTCGGCGTCATTTATCACCCGCTGTCAGAGCTTTGATTGATCACTTAAAGGAGTATTTTGTGAATCATGATTGGCAAACGATATGCCTATAGATGAGGTAGAGAGGAGTGATAAGCAGAGCGTGTTGCCACACTCTGCTTATGGATTATGCTACTGCGCCTTGTTTCTGCGCTTGTTGCACTAATGCCTGACGTTGAGCTTCCATAGCAGATTGAACTTCATTTTCCCTATGAGTGTCTTCTTCCACAGCCTGTGGGACAAATACATAGAACTTATTGATGGTCATCTTTGGATCTCATGTAGTTTTGGAAACAAAAAAATAGAGGATGTTAACCTAGTTAACATCCTCCATGACGGTCAAATTATAGGCGTAGATGAAGGGGCTTAGCTAGTCCTTTTTTCATCGTAAGCCGAATTTTTTATACGTCGTAAGTGGTAGACGCCGTATTTCCGCCTGTACCGGTCCAGTTTGTGTGGAAGAATTCACCACGTGGACGGTCAGTACGCTCATAAGTGTGAGCACCAAAGTAATCACGTTGTGCTTGCAGTAAATTAGCCGGTAAGCGAGCGGTGGTGTAGCCATCTAAGAAAGTGAGTGCGGAGGTCATACATGGCATTGGAATGCCGACTTCCATTGATTTGGCCGCTACTTTACGCCAAGCCGCTAGGCAGTTATCCAAAATGCCCTTGAAGTAGGCATCTGAACCTAAGAAGGCGATTTCTGGGTTAGCTTCGAACGCATCACGAATGTTGCTCAGGAATGCGGAGCGGATGATACAACCACCACGCCACATCAATGCCACGTTACCGTAGTTAAGATTCCAACCATTCTCGTTAGACGCTTGGCGCATTAGCATAAAGCCTTGTGCGTAAGAGATGATCTTAGACGCAAGTAGCGCTTGACGAAGTGCGTCAACCCACTCTTGTTTATCACCTTCGATCTGCATATTGCTCTTACCAAACAGCGCTTCGGCAGCAACGCGCTGATCTTTCAATGCTGAAAGGCAACGAGAGAAAACTGACTCAGTGATGAGCGTCAGCGGAATACCCATATCGAGTGCGTTAATGCCCGTCCATTTACCTGTGCCTTTTTGGCCAGCAGTATCGAGGATTTTCTCAACCAGAGCTTCACCATCTTCGTCTTTGTAGCCTAAGATATCAGCGGTGATTTCCACTAGATAGCTATCGAGCTCGGTCTTATTCCAATTAGCAAACACTTTTTGCATTTCATCATGGTTTAAACCCAAGCCGTCTTTCATAAACTGATAAGCTTCGGTAATTAGCTGCATATCGCCATATTCGATACCGTTGTGCACCATTTTAACGAAGTGGCCCGCGCCGTCGTTACCCACCCAATCACAGCAAGGTTCACCAGCTTCGGTTTTTGCTGAGATACCTTGGAAAATTGGCTTCACGGCTTCCCAAGCTTCAGGTGCGCCACCTGGCATGATAGATGGGCCAAAACGTGCCCCTTCTTCGCCGCCAGAAACGCCTGTACCGATAAAGTGAATACCTTTCTCACGCAGTGCTGCAACACGGCGGTTGGTGTCTGGGAAGTTCGTGTTACCGCCATCGATAATGATGTCGCCTTTATCGAGTAACGGAACCAGTTGGTCGATGAAATCATCCACGACTTGGCCCGCACGCACCATCAGCATCACTTTGCGAGGTGTCGCCAGTTTGTCGACTAACTCTTGCAGTGAATAAGCACCAACAATATTGGTGTCTTTCGCTGGACCTGCTAGGAATTCATCGACTTTTGCCGCGGTACGGTTGTGAGCTACCACTTTAAAACCGTGGTCGTTCATATTTAGGATAAGGTTTTGGCCCATCACTGCTAGGCCGATTACACCGATATCACCTTTCATTTATTTCTCTCCTTCACGCAATCTTTGTTGCGGCATCTGAATCTAAAAACCACTCTGTTTTGCCAGTTGTTGATTTAACTTTGGCAGCCGGATAAGGAAGATCCTCGGCTTTCGTGGTGTGAATTTCGTGTACGATCTCGGCTTTACCTGCGCCAAGAACGAGGTAACTAATGCGTTTTGCAGCTTCCAACACTTTCGCTGTTTTAGAGACACGAAGTTGGCCTGATTCTGGATGCGTTGCCACTAAAGATAAATTCTCATCCTCGTAGTCGGTCACATTAGGGAACAGGGATGCCGTATGGCCATCTGCGCCAACACCGAGCAAAATCCAATCAAAAACAGGAGTACCGTTGACGGATGGAATGACTTTTGCCATCTCATCGGCAAAGCGCTTAGCTTCGCTTTGTGGATCATCTTCGCCGCGAATACGGTGAATATTTTGAGGTGGAATGTTCACTTGGCTAAACAGCAGTGTATTGGCTTCACCAAAGTTGCTTTCGGCATCGTCAGGAGCAACACAGCGTTCATCACCCCACCAAAAATGCAGGTTTTGCCATGCAATCGCCTGTGCATAAGGTTCACTGGCCAATAATTTGAACAGCATTTTGGGTGTGCTGCCACCGGAAAGGGAGATATGAACTGGCTGACCTTGCTCGCTATAGCGTTGCATTTCATTGGCGAGCGTTTCAACCACCTGTTCTGGGGTTTGAAAAATTTTATGATTGATCATAATTCGCAGTAATCCGTATCGGTCAAGTTTTTACACGGGAAGCGCCACGCGCGGCCATCATTGTGTAGCAGCAAATCGGACTCTTTTGGTCCCCACGTGCCACAGGCATAGCCAAACAGCGATTGAGGGTCTTGTTTAAAATCCAAAATAGGTTGCACGAACTTCCAACACGCTTCTACGGCATCGGTACGCGCAAATAAAGTTGCATCACCGTTGAGCGCATCCAAAAGGAGCCGTTCATAAGCGGTCAACATCTTGGTTTCTTCCAGTGATGTGTAATGGAAGTTCATAGAGACTTCTTTGGCTTTAAAGCCCGCACCTGGCTCCTTCAAACCAAAGCTCATTTGAATGCCTTCATCGGGCTGAATGCGAATGATGAGCTTGTTTTCAGGGGCATTTTGCCCAAAAACAGGGTGTGGCGTACGCTTAAAGTGAATGACCACTTCGGTGACGCGCGTTGGTAAACGTTTACCTGAACGCACATAAAATGGCACACCATTCCAGCGCCAGTTATTGATAAACATTTTCAAACCGACATAGGTTTCAGTGCGGGAATCTGCTGCCACACCATGTTCATCACGGTAACTGGGTAAAAACTGGCCACGAACTTCTGATTCCGTATATTGCCCCAGTACGAGGTTGTGGCGTAGGTCATCATTAGAAAGCGGTTGCAGGCTTTGCAGCACTTTATTGACTTCGTTACGAATTGAATCGGCATTAATGGCGGCTGGTGGTTCCATGCTAACCATAGCTAACACTTGCAGTAAATGGTTTTGGAACATATCACGCACCGCACCAGAACCGTCGTAATAGCCACCGCGTTCTTCGACGCCCAAAAATTCTGCGCCTGTAATTTCGACATAGTCAATGAAATTGCGGTTCCACAAAGGTTCGAACATCCCGTTAGCAAAACGGAAAACCAACAGGTTTTGTACCGTCTCTTTGCCTAAATAATGGTCGATACGGTAGATCTGGTGTTCTTGGAAATGGCGATGAATTTCGATATCAAGGCTTTGAGCCGATGCGAGGTCATAACCAAACGGTTTTTCGATGATCAAACGCTTCCAACCTTGCGCTTCGCTATTTAATCCATGCGCTGCGAGATTGGCCGGGATGACGCCATAAAGGCTCGGCGGCGTCGCGAGATAGAACAGAGTGTTGCGTTGCGTGAATTGGTATTGATCAGCCAAAGAGTCAAGGCGCGTGGCGAGCTGCGCGTATTCTGCAACATCTGAAGTATTGATCGCTTGATAATGCAAGTGCTCGCAAAAGGCGTCGAGAATATCTGGGACGGTCTTTTCCATTTCCTGAAGAGAGCGCTTTAATTTTTCACGGTATGACTCATCGCTGTATTGGGTTCGGCTGACGCCCAGAATAGCAAAGGATTTCGGCAGTTGATCACTGGCGAACAAGTGATACAGAGCAGGTATAAGCTTGCGATAGGTTAAGTCGCCTGAAGCACCAAAAATCACAATACTGCTGTTTTCAGGTATTACCATCATCTTTCCCTTAAAAACGAGGTATTTAGCATGCGCCAACGGTAGCAGCGTCATGCAAAAATAGAAAATAGGCTCTAACTATAATGTCGATAGTTAAAACCAATGCGCTCCTCCAAAAGTGCAGAACGCAGTCTAGGGATCGCCCCTAGACTCGGGTGCGTATTGTCTACGACAATTTGACATACATCAACTATTGATAACGCAATCGATTAAATTCTCATGCCATCTCGACACATTTTCAGGGTGAGAGGTTAGGTTCTGCCTAAGTCTCATCCCCTGACCACAGCACGTTACTTATAGCGGCTGTGAATGATGCTAGGTGGTCAGTCTTATCCGGAATGGTAACTCTATGGTGATTATTCAGTTGAACAATGACAGTTTGACGACGGAACTTGAGCCTGTACTTGGTTATAACGTTTGAGTTGGTTGAAATAGTGGTGCGCTTTTTGTACGTGTTCGAACTCCAACATCCAAGTCGCACTGCGCTGCGCTGAACAAAAAGCACCCATATGTTTGAGCAAGTCATCGCTTTGTTTGGTGAGTACGTTTGCAAGGCGGTTAACCAAGGCATTGTGCTCAATCGCAGTAAACTGCAGCAGAGCATAAGATTGATTTAAGACATCAAAGGCTTGTTTATGCTGGCCCAAGTGGTTGAAAATTTCAGATTGAGAAACAGCAGCATCACATAGCCCAGAGATCAAGCACACCAACTGGCAAGGTTTTGTATGTTCGCAGTTTAGCGCTGATTGAATATGACTTGGCATATGATGCAGTACATCTTCAAACAAACAGTGTGCTTGTGGCCAATGCCCCTGCGCTAATAGTTGTTCAGCATTGAGATAGCTTGTCCAGCACTGTTGTAAGTCCATACTCAATTCTCCAGAATGACGGCGTTCACTTATTTAAATGCAATTTATTATCAAATGCAAATAATTGTTATTTGAGATTTTAAGTGCGGTGATTGTTTATTATTTGTTCGGTTAAACGCGAATAAGGTGTAACTCGCTAAAATATAAATGAATTGCTTCTACACTTAGGTCAAACTACAACAAGAATCCAAAAGCTAAGGAGCGGAGTGATGGCGATTCAACAATTGAATGCAGAGCAGCTCTACCACGTTGCCCAGTTAGAAAAACTCCCTTGTAAATCAACTAAGGAGTTAGATCCAGTTGATGAGATTGTGGGCCAAGAACGGGCGCAAAAAGCGGTCGAATTTGCAATGTCGATCAAAGAGAAGGGTTACAACATCTACGCGATTGGCCGTAATGGGTTGGGCAAACGTACGATGATTTTGCGCTATTTAAACCGCCATCAGCATGATGTCGAGGCGTTGTTTGATTGGTGTTATGTGGCCAATTTCAGCGATATTCGAACCCCAAAAGTGCTGAAGTTACCTTCGGGTATTGGAGTTAAACTCAAGCAAGACATTGAAAAGTTAATGAATAAGTTGGTCAATGCGATCCCGTTAGCTTTTGATAACGAGATTTACTTTGCTCGTGCCGATAAACTGAAAAATCAGATGGCACAAAAACAGCAAAGTGAATTGGATAGCATCAGTAAAGAAGCCAAAGATAAAGGCATTAGCTTAACCATCACCACTCAAGGCGACTATCAATTTGTTGCGATGAACGGTGAAGAGATGCACACCGAAGAGTCCTTTGACGCCTTGTCTAAAAAAGAGCAAGAGCACTTTAGTCATACCATTGATGAGCTAGAAATCAGCCTACGCAATATGGTACGTCAACTGACCGAATGGGAAGACTCCTACAGTGAGAAGATCAAAAAGCTCAATGATGAAGTAACGCTTGGTGTCATTACTCACTTTATTAAGCAGCTTAAGCAAGATTATTCTGGCTACCCAGACATCAAAACCTATCTCACGGAGTTACAAAAAGACATCGTCGATAATGCAGACATTTTCTTAGATGAAGACAGTGAGCAAGGCGAAGTCGCGACAGCTTCTTTAGATAAGCGTCTGCCGCGTCGCTACAAAGTCAATGTGCTGGTCAGCCAGCCTTCAGACAAGCTACCGATCGTGGTAGAAGAGAACCCGAACTACCACTCTCTATTTGGTTATATCGAAACGGCGACTTTTAAAGGCACAGTATTTACCGATTTTTCGTTGATTCGATCGGGTAGTTTACATAAAGCCAATGGTGGTGTGCTGTTGATGGATGCGGTGAAAGTGCTTGAACAGCCCTATGTTTGGGACGGTTTAAAGCGTGCGCTGCGTTCACGCCAAATGAGTTTTACCTCTTTGGAAAAAGAGGTCACGCTAACAGGGACGGTTTCACTTGACCCAGAGCCTATCCCGCTAAATGTGAAAATCATCCTGTTTGGTGATTACCACACCTATCAGCTGCTGACTCATTACGATCCTGAATTTAGCGAATTGTTCCGAGTAACGGCCGATTTTGAAGATGAGATGAAACGTACGCCCGATACCGAGCTACATTACGCGCGTTTTATTTCGAGCATAGTGCACGACAACAATATGCTGCATTGCGACCGTAAAGCGATTGCACGCATCATTGAACACAGTTCACGTACAACGGGCGATCAAGGCAAACTGTCACTTCATTCGGCGCATATTGCCAATTTGTTACGCGAATCTAACTATGTGGCGAAGCAGGCTAATTCAAACATGATCCGCCAGAATCATGTCGAAGAGGCGCTCAGCAACCAAGAGATGCGTGTGAGCCGCCTGCAAGACAGTGTGATGGAGTCGTATGTTAACGGTACAACGCTAATCCAAACACAAGGCATGGCGGTCGGGCAGGTGAATGCGCTGTCGGTATTGAGCACCAGCGATCATATGTTTGGTGCGCCAAACCGTATTACCGCCACCACTTCCTATGGCGATGGTGACATTATCGATATCGAGCGCAGTGTCGATCTGGGTGGCAGCATCCACTCTAAAGGTGTGATGATTTTATCCGCGTATCTCTCTTCGGTATTTGGCCGTACGGCGCGCGTACCACTCACCACGACCATCACATTTGAGCAATCTTACGGTGGTGTGGATGGTGATAGTGCCAGCATGGCCGAATTCTGTGCGATTGTGTCTGCGTTTTCTAAACGGCCTAATCGCCAAGATATTGCGATCACAGGTTCGATGAACCAATTTGGTGAGTCGCAGCCGATTGGCGGTGTGAATGAGAAAATTGAAGGTTTCTTTGATGTGTGTGCAATCAAAGGGCGCACCAGCCAGCAAGGTGTCATCATTCCTCGTTCAAACATGCACAATCTGATGTTACGCGCTGACGTTGTTAAAGCGGTCGAGAAAGGGGAGTTCAATATCTGGGCTATTGAACATGTCACTGAAGCGGTTGAGCTCTTTACTGGCAAACCCGCAGGCGAAGCAACAGAAGATGGCAGCTACCCGGTTGATACCATCTTCGGTTTAGCACAAGCCAAACTGAATGCGCTTAGAAAATAACCTTATTGGGTGATTTTTGAAA
>NZ_CAWMCN010000132.1:0-5575 GCF_963865925.1 Vibrio sp. ZOR0018
TTTTGCACTAAAGTCGCCACGCGTTGGCAATCCCTCTTGAGCCGTTTGTTATGCAAATTCAATGAGATAAACCGAATTTATACGACCAAAAGCCACGATTGCAATGGTTGAGTGATTCAAGAACCACCCCAAACAAGAACTGTGATAAATGAGCCGCCAAAATAAAGTCCACCTTTCAACAACAAACCAAGCTTTTGAACCAGACAAACTCAACAAGCAAGACTTTCAGCAAGCACAAAATGCTCGATAACATTGTCCTTTCCACACTTTGCGCCCGCTGAATTGGCAGCAAGCCAACGCTAAAAATGATTGAGGCAAACCAAGAATCTTGTCTGTTTTACGGTTTGAGTTAACCACGAATCTGAGGGTGAAAAAGTTCATTTGCCGACAACACAAAACGAATAGCCGGAGAAATCCCAAAAGATTGAGCCCCTAAATTCACCTGAGTTGCATAACGCCCGGCTAAGGGGTTGACAACGCACCGCCGAACTCAAAAAACACACCTTAAACCCTGAACTTCAATTTTAAACTAAAGCCGCCACGCGTTGGCAATCCCTCTTGAGCCGTTTGTTAGGTACTTACCCAGCTCAAATTTTTGTGACATTTAGCCAGCAGAAAGACAATAAGACAACATCCAAGTTGCATATTGTCGTATTATGCGAGGAACCTAAAACAGATGAGACTGATGCATGGCATGCAACATAGATGTTAAGTTTGGATCGGCTAGTAAACGAGCTCTAAACGAAATTAAAGAAAAGAAAGACATGGCGAATGTTCTATCAATATTTATCGGTGCATCAGCAATGTTTGATATTTTTGCTGGCAACGGAGTAATTGGATCGTCATACAAAATAGCAACAACTGATTTTGAATTGTTAGCTAAATCAATGCAATCTTCTAATCCTATTTTAGTTAGACAAGTTGAAGATATTGCAATGAGAATGTATATGAATCCATCTATCTCCCGTGATGAGAAAATATTTTGGAGATGTCTCTATAATGAATTTAGATAAGAAAGCTTTACTATCAATATTACTATTGAGCTCAATATCAAATGCAAATGAGTTGTATGATTCGTATAAAAACTCTGTTGAACAATGTGTCGCTTCAGAAAATCAACGCCCTAAAGTTACAGCCTATGATGTTAAACAATTAAAGCCAGAAGATATTAATAATTATCTGATAACAATAAGAAATCAGCGTATTCAACAATGCTCAAACTCTTCGGAAATGAAAGCTCTAATCAACGAAATTGCCAGTTCAAAATCAGTAGATATAGATACACTTTCTGACCGATATCTTTCAATTTATCTTGAACGGCAGTTAAATTCCTTTTCAGAAGCTCAGAAAGAAAAACTAAGGAACATCGATCTCGCTCTAGCCGATAAAAGCTTAGAAACTGATCTAGTTGCACTTTGGGAAAAATTAAAAGAACAACAATAGACAAACAAAAGAAATTAAAAAACCAACTAAACTCATTACTTTAACCACGTCATCAGGGTAATGAGTTTGGATGTTTGGAAATAAAAACAAAAAATATGATATGGAGGGTATACCAACATAAAAGCTACCCAGATAAGAATTTAATGGTAATTCTGATAGAAAAGTTAAATCAACAGAATAAGCCACAAATGAAACAGTAAAAAACCAATCAAATCTAGAAAACTCTCTCCATTTGAAAAAGACCATTACTAAAGGTAAAAAAATCCATCCCATACTAAAATCCCCACATAAATTAAAGCCATACACTTGGTATCCTAACGCCGCGTTAAGTGGTGAGCAACGCTACCACCCTACCTAACCTATTGTGCCGTAAACACTAAAGCTGAATCAAACCGAAAATGCCGAGCGTTGGGAATCCGTCTTAAACGCTTTGTTATATGTTTGGTTACACCTTGTCCGCAAAATAGGCCATGATCTCTTCTGTAGTCATCTCCTTAGTATCGTTGGTAAAGCAATAATAGCTCGGTCGCATGTCACTAAAATACTGCATATCCATTTCTAACCCCTCTAGGTTTGGAAATAAACCTACCGGCATATTGTACTCACCTGTTTCTTTGAATTTATAAAATAGATGCGTTCCACACTCTATACAGAAGCCTCGTGATGCCCAAGAAGATGACTTGTACATTTTTACTTTATCTTCCCCCTCTAGTTTCACTTGAGTGCCACATTTCACCGCAAAGAAAGGAGCTCCGCCCCAAGTTCGGCATGATTGACAATGACAAACTGTAAACTTGGGATTGATGTTTTCTGCCGTAATTTTTACAGAACCACAAAGGCAGCTAGCCTCAGAATAAGACATTGAAATAACTCCTAAATTGATAAAAACATATAACGCCCGGCTAAGGGGTTGACAACGCACCACCGAACTTAAAAAACACACTGTAAACTCTGAATTTCAATTTTGCACTAAAACCGCCAAGCGTTGGCAATCCCTCTTGAGCCGTTTGTTATGCAAATTCAATGAGATAAACCGACTTTACACGACCAAAAGCCACAATTGCAATGGTTGAGTGATTCAAGAATCAACCCAAGCAAGAGCCGTGATAGATGAGCCGCCAAAACAAAGTCCACCTTTCAGCAACAAACCAAGCTTTTGAATCAGGAAAACTCAACGAGCTAAAACTTCAGCAAGTACAAAATGCTCGATAAACTTGCCCTTTCTACACTTTGCACCCGCTAAATTCACAACACGCCAGCACTAAAACCGATTGAGGCAAACAAAGAATCTTGCCTGTTTTACGGTTTGAGTTAGCCACGAATTTGAGAGTGAAAATCCTCATTTGCCGACAACACAAAACGAATGGCCGGAGAAATCCCAAACGATTGAGCCCCTAAATTTACCTGAGTTGCATAACGCCCGCTTAAGGGGCTGACAACGCTACTACCAAGTTTCCGCATAACACCGTAACCACCGAAATCAACGCACAATAAAAATGCCACGCGTTGGAAGTCCCTCTTGAAGCGTTTGTTAGGTGTTTTTAATCAGGGAAATGTGGATGTTCTTTAGGTAAGAAAAGACGTGCCGACTGTTCCGTAGAAACTTGGTGCAAATAGTTCTCTCGACAAAAACAAAAACCACACTCTCGTACTATGATTTTTTCTCGTATTCCATGGAAGTTTTCGGTAGCAGAGAATAATGCATTCTTCATTTCATTAAATGCATGAGTATCACCATAAATCTGGATTCTTGGGTCATCTACGGTGATTTGTTCCAAAGATGAAAACAGCACAGGTCGTCCAGGTTTTCGTATGGTGATCATTTTTTTTTGTCTTTCATACTGGTCCCAATTAGCCCTTAACTCATCAACACTCTGAAAGTAACGTTCTTCCGCCGGAACAGTTGCAGACCAATACATCGGATTGTTCTTTGTAATCCATACATCTACATTATCTTCAAGCAAAAAACTAATATTTAATTTAAACAGAACCGGACCATATAAATTCTGTCTCGGGAAATAACCATGTAAATCAGCTGTATCTAAAAACACATCGTCCCACACCTCGAACTCTTTATCCTCACCGTCTGAAGCTTGGACTGTTTGTGTCAAAGTGCTTCGTTCAATGTCACCTCGCGACAATAAACCACCAGATAGAATGAATGAAATGCTGGTAGCAACAGTGTTGGCATGATGGAGGTAGTTGATCGATTTTTCTTGGAAAAATTGATGAAGTTCAATATTGTCTAGTTTCATTGGCGTCATATCAAAAAGTTAACAGCTTCCAGAATATCATTCCGGATTAAATAAGACTACAGTTTCATAAACCAAAGCATTAGAGCATAGCGACACCTAACGCCCGCTTAAGGGGCAGACAACGCTACTACCAACTTTCCGCATAACACCGTAATCACCGAAACCAACGCATAGTAAAAATGCCGCGCGTTGGCTGTCCCTCTTGAAGCGTTTGTTAGGGGCGGGTTAGTACTCCCCTAAGACTATTATTTGATTACCTGACTTTTCGACAACGAACGTTATCTGCCGGCTATCATTTTGAAAACCAACAGAGCAGATTGCCATTAAGCCTGAACCACAGACAATTTCTTCATTTTTGTCGTCAATAGACTGTTCATGCTCTTCTTTAGGTAAGATCTTCCAGCCCTTGGCAAGAAGTCGACTCTTAACACTATCGTAGCTTTGCCCTTTATATTGAGATGTGTCTAGTTCTTCAGCAAAGCTAGAATTAGTCAAGCTAAGCACTAAAACGAGAAAAAAACCGAACTTTGAAATCAAACTATATATCCTCTACGCACATAAGCCCCTAACGCCGCATTAAGGTGTGAGCAACGCTACCACGAAACTTAACCTTACCACCGTAAACACAAAACCCAACGATGGAATGAAAAATGCCAAGCGTTGGGAATCACTCTTAAATGCTTTGTTAGGCTAATTTTTCGACATTACTTGGGTGTACTGGCATAAATCAGCATCGTAGTTAGCAAACATACTTGGCATTGTATAAGAGCGTGGCACACCTGACTCCTTGACTAGGTAATTATTACTGTCTGAATCAATAGATGAATAGTATTTTAAGCTTTCAGGCTTTCTATCATATATGTTCTCAGTAGTTCTTATGTCTACAATTTTCTGAAATGAATCAGGAAACGATGTGTCCCAATCAGCTAGACTGAGTGTTTTTCCATCGCTATTAACTTCTAGATACACGTTTGTAGCATCTACAATTGCTCTGTCTGCTCTACCATTTGAGTTTACAAACTCGACAGTCACAAGCAACTCCCCTAAATACAGCCTCATCGTGGGTTTACCGTTTTCAATAAGACCTATTATTGAGTCATCAAACACACCGGTTTCGATTATCATTGGTATTGCTTCAATTTCTTTAACCAACTCTTGTGGCAACTTAAACTGGTTAATAACAACTGTATTATTAATGTTTTTCCGAATCTTGACGGGGTTATTACACCCGTAGAGCATCCACCGGTGTTTGAACTCCCCGCCTGTTGTGTTGCGCCCAAACGCGATGACATTCTCAGAGTCAGATCGCGAAACATAGTTTGGCAACATTGAAGGGTGGCGTTCTATAAAATTGCCATTTGCAAGAAGCTCTTTGACTTCTCCAGATTTACCTAATTCTTCACCGATAGTTATTGGTAAAATATTCGGAACATCACCACCTAAATATACACTACTCACTTGATATGGAGTGTAAAATTCCATACTCACACGAGTAATAATTTCTTCATAGTCACCTTTATTATTGAAGATTAAGTAACTGCCTATCATCCCACTTTTATCGAGTGTAACTTTTTCCTGAGAACGAATAACATTCACAGAAAGTAAGTGTTCTTTAAAAATTTCAGCATCTCTAATAAGTAATAAAGGTCCAGTAATCAGTCCACCTAATGAGCCAAGAATAACTAAGATACCCACAAGAGTTTGAACACGCTCGTGTAAGTTAAGAGGGGTTAACAAACCCAACACTTTTTCTACAAAGGCTCTAAAATAATCATTCATGCTGTACCTCCATTAGCCTAACGCCCGGCTAAGGGGTTGACAACGCACCGCCGAACTTAAAAAACACACTTAAACACTGAACTGCAATTTTGCACTAA
>NZ_CAWMCN010000133.1:0-526 GCF_963865925.1 Vibrio sp. ZOR0018
ATTGAACCCCTAAATTTACCTGAGTTGCATAACGCCCGGCTAAGGGGTTGACAACGCACCGCCGAACTCAAAAAACACACCGTAAACACTGAACTGCAATTTTGCACTAAAGTCGCCAAGCGTTGGCAATCCCTCTTGAGCCGTTTGTTAGCTGCTGCACTTTAGCCGGAGATTGGCTACCCAACGGCCTAATTTAAAACACATTATTGTTTTCAAGCGACAAAGTAAAACGGACAACTGAGAAACTAAAACCTAACCCACGAAACGTACTTGGCAAAGAAGAAATAACAGGAAAACTGACGAGCTTCTAAGACTTCAATTTACAAAGAATTCTTTCGAAGAAGCCAACGACCAAGTGCGCGAAATCCATTTAAGCGCGAAAGAGCTTCAAAACCAAAGAAGCCACACCAAAGAAATAAACAAACACACCACTTCCCGTAAACAGACTTCGGTTAGTTCAACCGCTTCACGAACAGTGCCACTGGCGAGATACATGGAAAAGTGCTGACTTTCAGGTGTAAAGCTA
>NZ_CAWMCN010000134.1:0-495 GCF_963865925.1 Vibrio sp. ZOR0018
TCTTTTGGGATTTCTCCGGCCATTCGTTTTGTGTTGTCGGCAAATGAGCATTTTTACCCTCAAATTCGTGGTCAACTCAAGCCGTAAAACAGGCAAGGTTCTTTGTTTGCCTCAATGAGTTTTGGTGCTGGTTTGTTGTGAATTTAGCGGGTGCAAAGTGTGGAAAGGGCAAGTTAATCGAGCATTTTGCACTTGCTGAAGTTTTCGCTCGTTGAGTTTTCCTGGCACAAAAGCTTAGTTTGTTGCAGAAAGGTGGGCTTTGTTTTGGCGGCTTATTTATCACGGCTCTTGCTTGGGTTGGTTCTTGAATCACTCAACCATTGCAATCGTGGCTTTTGAACGAGTAAAGTCAGTTTATCTCATTGAATTTGCATAACAAACGGCTCAAGAGGGATTGCCAACGCGTGGCGACTTTAGTACTAAATTGAAGTTCAGTGTTTACAGTGTGTTTTTTAAGTTCGGCGGTGCGTTGTCAACCCCTTAGCCGGGCGTTAG
>NZ_CAWMCN010000135.1:0-35262 GCF_963865925.1 Vibrio sp. ZOR0018
GATTTTGAGGATTAAAAGTCGCTTTGGCACTGTCGCGGCGTTAGCTGCTTTCACTCACCCGAATCACTTACTCATGTAAGCTCATCGGGCTTCGATCCATTGTTGCCTTGTTTTTTTAAGCGCCGAGAGTCGCGACCATCACAGCTTTGATGGTGTGCATGCGGTTTTCAGCTTCATCAAACACAATCGAATATTCAGACTCAAACACCTCTTCGGTGACTTCCAAACCTTTCATACCATATTTTTCCGCCACCTCTTTACCTACAGTGGTTTCGTCGTTATGAAACGCAGGCAAGCAGTGCATAAATTTTACCTGTGGATTACCAGTTTGCTTAATCACATTCATATTGATTTGGTAAGGTGTCATTAAGGCCACGCGTTCATCCCATGCATCGGCTGATTCGCCCATGGAAACCCAAACGTCGGTATAGAGAAAATCGCATCCTTGCACGCCTTCTTGTATATTTTCAGTGAGCGTGATTTTGGCTCCCGTCTGTTTGGCAATTTCTTGGCAAGTGATGACGAGTGATGCTTCTGGCCAAAACTGTTTGGGTGCGACGAGGCGAATATCCATGCCCATTTTTGCTGCGCCCACCATCAGTGAATTGCCCATGTTATTGCGTGCATCGCCTAGATAAGCCAGTGACACTTGGTGCAACTGCTTACCACGGCCATGCTCAATCATGGTTAAAAAGTCAGCTAAAATCTGTGTTGGGTGGAACTCGTTGGTGAGCCCGTTCCATACAGGAACGCCAGCATGTGCGCCAAGCTCTTCGACAATTTCTTGTCCAAAACCGCGATATTGGATGCCATCGTACATTCTTCCGAGTACGCGCGCGGTGTCTTTCATCGACTCTTTATGACCAATTTGCGACCCTGATGGCCCGATGTAAGAGACTTGAGCGCCTTGATCAAACGCGGCCACTTCAAATGCACATCGCGTCCGTGTTGAGGCTTTCTCAAAAATCAGCGCAATATTTTTACCCGCTAATCTTTTCTGTTCTGATCCGGCGTATTTCGCTTTTTTGAGATCAGCAGAGAGATCGAGCAGAAATTGGATCTCTTTCGGCGTGAAATCGAGCAGTTTGAGAAAGTTGCGGTTGCGTAAATTGAAAGCCATATCCCAGTCCTAAACGGTGAATGATGAATGGCCTTAGTAAAACATATAAATGCTAAATTTGTGAATAATTATTTTAAAATAAAGGCGAGATATTAATAATATCTCGCCTAATGTGATTATAAATTCTCTTCAGCGAATTCGGCCAAGCGGCTGCGAACGACGCCGTTTAAGTGAATGTTGGCGCTGCCTTCAAAGTTTTTAAAGCGCTCAACCATGTAGGTCAAACCTGAGGTCACAGGGGTTAAGTAGTGGGAGTCAATCTGTGCTAAGTTACCAGAACAGACAATTTTAGTGCCCTCACCACAGCGCGTGATGATAGTTTTGATTTGAGAAGCGGTTAAATTTTGACACTCATCGAGTAGCACAAAGGCATTTTGGATTGAGCGCCCACGCATAAAGTTGATCGATTTAAACTGGATATTGGCTTTATCGCAGATGTATTTGAGTGAACCTTCGGTGCAGTGATCGTTTTTGTGCAAGGCTTCCAATGTATCCGTAACCGCCGCCAGCCACGGCATCATTTTCTCTTCCTCTGTTCCGGGTAAGAAGCCGATCGATTCTCCGATATCTGGTGTGTTACGGGTGACGATAATCTTATCGAACATCTTCTTCTCAATGGTTTGTTCAAGAGCGGCGGCCATAGCGAGCAGCGTTTTCCCGCTACCAGCGGCTCCGGTTAAAATCACCAAATCAATGCTTGGGTCAAGCAAGGCATCAAGAGCCATCGCTTGGTAGATATTTTTCGGAGTGATGTCCCACGCTTTGCGGTGCATCATTCTCTCGCGGCCAATATCAAGCAGCGTAATTCTGTCTGTGTTGATTTCATGCACGCGCGCCGAAAAATCGCTTTCTTCATCAATGACATATTGATTAATAAAGGTCGGGTCAAACGGCACCTTATCTAGCGTATGGAAGGCTTTTCCGCCGACGGTTCTACTCTCAACTTCATCGACGTTGTTCCAAAAGTTTCCTTCACGAACTTGGAAGCCTTTGGTCAGGTACTGCACATCATCAATCAGTTGGTCTGTGCGGTAATCCTCAACATAGCGCACGCCTGCACCTTTAGCGCGCAATCGCATGTTGATGTCTTTGGTGATGAGAACCACAGCGCGTGGCGCTCGTTTCGCTTGCAGGTAAAGAACAGCATTGAGGATACGGTTGTCGCCAGCTTTGTCAGCAAAGGCTTTGACGGTTTCTTGCAACTCAAAGTCGGCAAGGATCGAGATAGTTCCCGTCTTGCTGGCCTCTTTAGAAAATGGAATACCTTCGGTAATTTCGTCTGGGGTGGCATCGTGGAATAAGTGCTCTAAAGCACGAATTGCGACCCGCGCATCTCGTGCAACATCGCGTTTACTGTCTTTGATCCGGTCAAGTTCTTCAAGAACGGTCATCGGAATGACCACATCATGCTCTTGGAAGGAGTATATGGCTAAAGGTTCATGAAGCAGGATGTTGGTATCAAGTACAAACAGTTTCCGATCGGTATCGCCCATAAGCGTCTCCTTGCTGCTGTGCAGCGTGCTTAACAAAAGATGCCAGCAAGTAGAGGTTATCGATCAATGGATGCCGGTAGTGACTCGATTGCTCGATGACTTACTGCAAGCCTGTGTTGATACTCATTGTCTGTTTGGTCTGCATGCTTCGTGCCAGAGTCATCCTTTTGACTGGCAAAGCAAGCATCGTTACAACAAGTATAGCAACCTTGTTTACTACAAATGCCACCGATTTCTTACAGTTTGATGTCAACCAAAAGTTGAAGAAAAAAATCTTGGTTATCCTTCGCTTTACACGTGACCTGTATCACGCCATCAAGTAAGATTAGCGACCTTTTTCTGCACCACACTCCAACAACAATCATAATTAGGAGTTGCCTTCACGTGGTAGCAGATCGATACAATCCATTCCAAATAAATAAGGTAGTCGATTCATGAGTTTTGCTTTGGGGCAACGCTGGATAAGCGATACAGAAAGTGATCTTGGTTTAGGTACTGTAGTAGCGCTTGATGCGCGTACTGTGACCTTGATGTTTGCTGCATCAGAAGAAAACCGCGTTTATGCACGCAGTGACGCCCCGGTAACACGAGTGACGTTCAATAGCGGCGATGTGGTTGAAAGCCAAGAAGGCTGGTCGCTACGCGTTGAGCAAGTTGTTGAAGAACAAGGACTACTCACTTATCTCGGTACGCGCGAAGACAACGATGAAAGCGGCGTGGCACTACGTGAAATTTTCTTAAGCCACCAAATCCGTTTCAACAAACCGCAAGATAAATTGTTCGCAGGTCAAATTGATCGCATGGATAATTTTGTGTTGCGTTATCGCGCCCTGACTAACCAATATCAACAACACAAAAGCCCAATGCGTGGTTTATGTGGCATGCGCGCGGGCCTGATTCCTCATCAGCTTTATATCGCACATGAGGTTGGCCGTCGCCATGCGCCCCGCGTGTTATTAGCCGATGAAGTGGGGTTAGGTAAAACCATTGAAGCGGGGATGATCATTCATCAACAAGTGCTTTCTGGTCGCGCGGAACGTATTTTGATTGTGGTGCCGGAAACCTTGCAGCACCAATGGTTGGTGGAGATGATGCGTCGCTTTAATCTTCATTTCTCCATTTTTGATGAGGAGCGCTGTGTTGAAGCGTTCGCTGAAGCACACAACCCTTTTGATACTCAGCAATATGTGCTTTGTTCGCTCGATTTTCTGCGTAAAAGTCGTCAACGTTTTGAACAAGCACTTGAGGCGGAGTGGGATCTATTGGTGGTGGATGAAGCGCACCATCTAGAATGGAGCCAAGATAAACCAAGCCGCGAATATCAAGTGGTCGAAGGGCTAGCGCAAAACACCCCAGCGGTATTGCTGCTAACGGCAACGCCGGAGCAATTGGGCCGTGAAAGCCACTTTGCGCGTTTGCGTTTGCTCGATCCCGATCGTTTTTACGATTACGAGGCGTTCGTTGAAGAAGAAGAGCAATATGCGCCTGTAGCCGATTCCGTCAGTGCCCTGTTTTCGGGTGAGAAGTTGCAAAACGAAGCCAAAAACCAAATCACTGAGCTACTTTCAGAGCAAGACGTTGAGCCGCTGTTTCGCATTATTGAAAGCGATGCCGATGAAGAGAGCAAAGCCTCTGCTCGCCAAGAGCTGATTGATAATCTGATGGATCGCCATGGTACAGGCCGCGTGCTGTTTAGAAACACCCGCGCTGCGATTAAAGGATTCCCTGTGCGTAATGTGCACTTGATGCCGATGGAAATCCCCGCGCAATACACGACCTCGATGCGAGTGGCTGGCATGATCGGCGGTAAGCTCAGTGCTCAGGCTCGCGCGATGAAAATGCTCTACCCCGAAGAGATTTTCCAAGAGTTTGAAGGCGATGATGCAAGTTGGTGGCAGTTCGATTCTCGCGTGAATTGGCTGCTTGAAAAAGTGAAAGAAAAACGCAGCGAAAAGATTTTAGTGATCGCTTCTCGCGCTAGCACCGCGTTACAACTGGAGCAAGCACTGCGTGAGCGTGAAGGCATTCGCGCGACCGTTTTTCATGAAGGTATGTCGATTTTAGAACGTGATAAAGCCGCCGCTTATTTCGCACAAGAAGAGGGTGGCGCGCAAGTGCTTATCTGTAGTGAAATCGGCTCTGAAGGGCGTAACTTCCAATTTGCTAACCAGCTGGTGATGTTTGATCTGCCGTTTAACCCAGATCTTTTAGAGCAACGCATTGGCCGTTTGGATCGTATTGGTCAACACCGTGATATCGATATCCATGTGCCGTACCTTAAAGGCACATCGCAAGCGATTTTGGCGCGTTGGTTTGATGAAGGCTTGAATGCATTTGCTGAAACCTGCCCAACAGGCCGCGCTGTGTATGATAAATATGCCGATGATCTGATTGACATGCTGGCTTCGGGAAATATCGATACGTTGGATGAGATCATTGAACAGTCAGCAACGCTCAACAAAACGTTGAAGGCTCAGCTTGAACAAGGGCGTGACCGACTGCTTGAAATGCATTCAAACGGTGGCGAAAAAGCATTGAAAATCGTCGAAAGTATAGCATCAACGGATGGCGATACTAACTTGGTTACTTTCGCTTTGAGCTTATTTGATGCGATCGGTTTAAACCAAGATGATCGGGGTGAAAACGCGCTGGTGGTTACACCATCAGAGCACATGATGGTGCCAAGCTACCCCGGTTTGCCGTATGAAGGAGCGACCATCACTTTTGATCGTGATACGGCATTATCGCGTGAAGATATGAATTTCATCAGTTGGGAACACCCGATGATTCAAGGCGGGATCGACCTGCTGATGAGCGAAGGCGTGGGAACATCGGCGGTTTCTCTGCTGAAAAATAAAGCTTTGCCTGTTGGGACTTTGCTGCTTGAGTTGATCTATGTGGTGGATGCACAAGCGCCAAAACGCAGTGGTATCAGCCGCTTCCTTCCTCAAACACCAATCCGTTTGATGATGGATGCGCGTGGTAATGATCTCTCCGCGCAAGTTGAGTTTGAAAGCTTCAATCGCCAATTAAGCCCAGTGAATCGTCATTTGGCCAGCAAGCTCGTTACGTCAGTACAAAATGATGTGCATAGCTTAATTGCTGCCAGTGAAAGCCAAGTTGTGAGCCGTGTTGAAGCGATTCGTGAACAAGCGCAAAAAGAGATGCAGTCGAGCTTAAACGGTGAGCTGGAGCGCTTATTGGCGCTTAAAGCAGTCAACCCGAACATTCGTGATGAAGAGATCAGCGCGATTGAAGAGCAGATCAACGAGTTAAGTGGTTACATCGGTAAAGCGCAATTCCAACTGGATTCGTTGCGTTTAATCGTTGTGACGCATAACTGATCCCTTTACTTGGCTCTTGTGGTGGACATTAAAAATAACAAAGGCCTTTTTCGATAAGGCCTTTGTTTTGTCTGCTGTTACATAATCCACTTCCACCAAATAAATAGCGCTAAAAAGCCAAATAGATAAACAAGCCCTACGATAGACAGTGCTTTGAGTTTTTTTCCTACTGCGAGTTCAGCCGGTAAAGGTGTTTTAGTCACCAGAATATAGTTGAGCAGCGCAAAAATTGGCGTGGTCATAAATGCCATGATCATCGCAAAATTCAGCATTGGCATCAATGCTGAAGCCCAAAAGGCAATGATGGCCAGCGCTAAAGCCGATACCACGATGACCCAAGCTTGGTAGCAACGTGGGCTTTGGCTCTCTTTGTTTTGCAAAAGACGTTGTGATTCTGCAATCACTCGTGAATAGCCATCAATGACGGTGATGGTGCTGCCAAAAATACAGAAAAAGGCGATCACTGCAATCAAATAACGTGACCACTCACCTATGGTTGAAGCGTACAATCCGACCAATTGATGCGAAAAGCCGACGCCAGATTTCGAGAGCTCAACGCCTGTTCCGTGTAGTACTAAGGCACCAAGCGCCAAAAATACAATCGCCAAGATTGCAGTACCGATATAGCCCACATTGAAATCAAATAGTGCGGATTGCGGCGTCACTTGCTGCTCTTGGCATTGACGCTTGAGCCACACCGAAGTGATGCTCGAAATCTCAATGGGTGCGGGCATCCAGCCCATTGTCACCACCAAAAAACCGATCGCGGCGAGTGTCCAAGGTGAAGGCGAAATGGTTTCTACCACTATCTGTGCTGGGGTTGCGACGGCAATCACCACGGCGAGTAAGGTGGCGATTGTCAGTACTGCCATAATCATTTTAGAAAGTGAGTCGAGCGCGCGAAAGTGGCCTGCAAAAAGGATCAGCAAACAAGTGGTCAGCACAATCACGGAAAGAACAATATTGCCTAGCTCAAAAGGGACAAAATAGGCCAGTAAGCTGGCGCTAAACAGCAGTAACGCGGCGGTGTTTATAATGGCCGATACCACGCTTAAGAGGGCAAAAACCCATAAGTAAGCGCGCCCGAGATGAGCATAGCCTTGTACTAAACTTTTGCCTGTCCCCATGGTGTATTGAATGCCAGCCTTAAAAAAGGGGTATTTTAATAAGTTGACTAGCAAAATGAGGCCTGCGAGTTGCCAGCCATAAATTGCACCTGCTTGAGTTGATGCGACGAGATGAGAGCCGCCGACGGCTGCTGCTGCCATCATAATGCCCGGCCCGAGTGAACGAAGCAGTTGTGGCAGGGTTAAACGTTTGGCCGATTGATAAGGGACGCTGTGTTCCATTCTTGTTCCTTAGACTTGATGTTGTGTTATTTATAATTTTTGCTTTTGAAGCTGACTTTAATGTCAAGCTCATCAATCAATATCACACCCAGTTAATCTGTCAATTTTAAGTTACATTTCAAGTGATATTTCTAAGCAAGGCTAACTTACTGACGATTTCATGATTTAACGAAACTAAGATGACTCTTCTCTATTGGCTTGGCGGAGAGGTTGTTATAATGCGCCGATTTTTTTAGGAGAAACCTTCGATGGCTATGCTTGAATACACGCCGCCCACAGATCCTTGGATTGATATTGTCTATGAAGATGATCAGATTCTCGCGGTGAATAAACCTTCAGGTCTGCTGTCGGTTCCAGGACGCTTGCCTGAGCATCACGACAGTATGTGGAGTCGTTTGGCTGAGCAATATCCAGAGATCCAAGTTGTGCATCGTTTGGATATGTCGACTTCTGGCTTGATGGTGCTGGCAAAAAATAAATACGCGGAAGGGGCATTGAAAAAGCAGTTTCAATACCGTTTAACGCATAAAATTTATTACGCTCGCGTGTGGGGCGTAATGGAGCTTGACGAGGGGGCGGTTGAATTACCCCTGATTTGCGATTGGCCAAATCGGCCTAAACAGAAAGTCTGCTTTGAAGATGGGAAACCATCAAAAACTTTATATCAAGTAGCGAAAAGAGAAGAAAAAACGACAATTGTACGTCTTTTTCCTGTAACTGGCCGTTCGCACCAATTACGTGTTCACATGCAAGCTTTGGGTTATCCGATTGTGGGTGATGAGTTTTATGCCCCGCAAGAAGCGCAAGATTTTTCCGATCGCTTAGCGCTGCATGCCGCAGAGCTCAGTTTTTATCACCCAAAGAGTCATTGGTTACGTAACCTTTTTGTTGCTTGTGACTTTTATCCCGAAGCACAAGAGCAAATTTTGCAACACTTTGATCCTGAGCGAAAATTACCAGATTACAAAACGTTGCCCCGACCTTAGTGTGATGTGGGTGGCGACAAGGAGCTGATATGTCACTACCCACGGTTGTATTTCTCGATAGGGCCACAATCCCTGCTTATATTCGATTGCCAAGCTTACCTTTTGCTCATCATTGGCTTGAGTTTGACTTTACTTCTGCCGAACAAGCGCTCGATCGCCTATCTCAAGCCGATATCGTAATCACCAATAAAGTGGTGCTGGATAGAGCGTTACTCTCACAATGTCCGAAATTGCGCTTGATTGCTGTGTCGGCCACAGGCGTCAATAATGTCGATATCGATTACTGTCGTGAAGCAGGCATCGCACTGGTGAATGTTCAAGGCTACGCCACCCGTTCTGTTCCGGAACATGTCGTTGGGATGATTTATGCCTTAAGGCGTCACCTGTTTGCTTATCATCAAGATATTGCCAATGGCGAGTGGCAGCGCAATCAACAATTTTGCTTTTTTACTCATCCGATAGGGGATGTTGCAGGTTCAACGCTTGGTATTGTGGGGAGTGGCGCGCTCGGACAGGCAACTGCAACGTTAGCACGAGCGATAGGCATGCAGGTGATATTTTCTGAACGAAAGGGGGCCAAGTTATGCCGACAAGGTTTTATGCCCTTTGAACAAATGTTAGCGGAGGCGGATGTTGTGAGCTTACATTGCCCATTGAGCGAGCAAACCCGAAACCTGATAGGTGAGAACGAATTAAAGATGATGAAGCCTAATGCATTGTTGATTAACGCAGGCCGTGGTGGTTTGGTTGATGAGCAAGCACTTGTGACAGCATTGAAATCTGGGCAAATTGCTGGCGCTGGAGTGGATGTATTCAGTCGTGAGCCAGCAGATAAAACGAATCCCTTACTAGCCAATATGGATTTGCCAAATTTGTTGCTTACACCACACGTGGCATGGGGTAGTGACTCAGCTATTTCACAATTGGCAACGATTTTGATGGATAACATTGCCGCGTTTGAGCGTGGAGAGCACAAAAATCGCGTCTGATGATGGCGTGAATAAATAAAAAAGGTCGGCATTTTCACACCGACCTTTTTAATGGTAACGCAATCGCGATTATAGCGCGGCTATGGTCGCTTTCTGTTCTTCCAGTTTAACCAAGGTATCTTGATAGCCATTCAGCTTTTGACGCTCGATAGCGACAACGGCTTCGGGTGCTTTAGCGACGAACCCTTGGTTATTGAGTTTGCCTTCAATGCGTTTGATTTCGCCTTGAGTTTTAGCAATCTCTTTTGCTAAGCGCTCTAGCTCCGCATCTTTATCAATCAAACCAGCCATTGGGATCATCAACTCAGATTGACCCACCAGCGCCGTTGCACAAGCAGGAGTCTCTTCACCCTCTTCAAGAACGCGTAGTGCCTCCAGTTTAGCCAGTGACAACAGCACCGCTTTGTTCGCTTCTAAACGTGCCACTTCTTGCTTGTTGGCGGCTTTTAGCATCACGTTAAGAGGTTTACCTGGGTTGATATCGTACTCGGCACGTAGGTTGCGAATGCTAGTAATAAAGGCTTTCACCCATTCGATATCATCCAGCGCCGCTTGGTTGAAGTTCGCTTCATCGTACTGAGGCAGCGCTTGCAGCATGATGGTGTCACCTTCAACGCCGTCCACTAATGGCTTAATGCTTTGCCAAATGGTTTCAGTGATATACGGGATCACTGGGTGCGCGAGGCGTAATGTTTTCTCTAATACCGTAATTAATGTACGTCGCGTTGCGCGTTGCTGCGCTTCACTGCCTTTCCACAATACGGGTTTAGTCAGCTCTAAGTACCAGTCACAGAATTGGTTCCAGATGAATTCGTAAAGGGTATTTGCCGCCATATCTAAACGGAAGTTGTTGATATGGTTGTTGAACTCTTTAGCCGTCAATTCAAATTGAGACTCGATCCATTTATCGGCTAACGAATACTCAAGCTCGCTACCTGCGTTAAAGCCACAATCGAGATCTTCGGTATTCATCAACACGTAACGGCTCGCGTTCCAGAGTTTGTTACAGAAGTTGCGGTAACCTTCTAGGCGTTTCATGTCCCAGTTGATATCACGACCGGTTGAAGCCATCGCTGCTAGCGTGAAACGCAGTGCGTCGGTTCCATAAGGTTCGATACCATTTTCAAAGGTTTTACGTGTATTTTTCTCGATCTTGGCTGCAAGCTGTGGCTGCATCATGTTGCCACAACGCTTTTCAACCAGAGATTCAAGATCAATACCATCGATCATGTCGATAGGATCAAGCACGTTGCCTTTAGATTTTGACATTTTGTCGCCGTTTTCATCACGGATAAGGCCTGTGACATAAACAGTTTTAAATGGCACTTGTGGTTTACCATTCTCATCTTTACAGAAGTGCATGGTCATCATGATCATGCGTGCAACCCAGAAGAAGATGATGTCGAAACCAGTAACAAGAACGTCAGACGGGTGGAATGTTTTTAGTGCCTCAGTGTTTTCTGGCCAGCCTTGTGTACCAAAAGTCCAAAGAGCGGATGAGAACCAAGTATCCAATACATCATCATCTTGGCGCAGTACCACCACTGGGGCTAGGTTGTTTTGTTCGCGCACTTCTTCTTCGCTACGGCCGACATAAACGTTGCCGTCGTTGTCATACCAAGCAGGAATACGATGACCCCACCAAAGTTGGCGTGAGATACACCAATCTTGCACGTCACGCATCCATGAGAAGTACATGTTTTCGTACTGCTTAGGCACAAATTGAATCTCGCCATCTTCAACGGCTTTGGTTGCGACTTCCGCTAGTGGCGCTGTGCGTACATACCATTGGTCGGTCAGCATCGGTTCGATAACCACACCACCACGGTCACCGTAAGGAATGGTGAGGTCGTGATCTTTGATTTCTTCAAGCAGGCCGAGAGCTTCAAATTCAGCTACGATGGCTTTACGTGCCGCAAAGCGCTCCATACCTTGGTATTTAGCAGGTAGATCGCTGCTGTAAGCGTCACTTGGTTCACCATTGGTGTTGAACACTTCGGCGGCGTCACGAATGTTGGCATCAAAGGTGAAAATGTTGATCATCGGCAGTTGGTGGCGCTTACCGACTTCATAGTCATTGAAGTCGTGAGCAGGGGTGATCTTCACACAGCCTGTGCCTTTTTCCATGTCGGCGTGCTCATCGCCCACGATAGAAATGCGACGATTGACGATTGGCAGCATGATCTCTTTGCCGATCAGAGCTTGGTAGCGTGGATCTTCAGGGTTAACCGCTACGCCTGTGTCACCCAACATGGTTTCAGGACGAGTGGTCGCAACAACAATGTAGTCTTTACCGTCTGCTGTTTTTACGCCGTCAGCCAGTGGGTAACGGAAGTGCCACATGTGACCTTTGACGTCTTTGTTTTCTACTTCTAGATCAGAAATTGCAGTGTGCAGTTTTGGATCCCAGTTCACAAGACGTTTACCACGGTAGAGTAAATCTTCTTGGTAAAGGCGAACAAACACTTCTTGAACGGCATTGGATAGGCCCGCATCCATAGTGAATCGTTCACGATCCCAGTCTACCGATGCGCCAAGGCGGCGAAGCTGTTTAGTGATGGTTCCACCTGATTCGCCTTTCCACTCCCAAATTTTGTCGATAAACGCTTCGCGACCGTAGTCATGCTTGGTTTTGCCTTCTTCAGCAGCAATTTTACGTTCAACCACCATTTGGGTAGCAATACCGGCGTGGTCTGTACCCACTTGCCATAAGGTATTTTTGCCTTTCATGCGTTCGCAGCGGATCAAAGTATCCATAATGGTGTCTTGGAATGCGTGACCCATATGAAGGCTACCAGTGACGTTCGGCGGTGGGATCATGATGCTGTATGCTTCTTTTGATGTATCACCGTGAGGCTTAAAGTAGCCGTTCTCTTCCCAAGTCTGATACAGAGCTTGTTCGATTGCTGTTGGGTTATATGTCTTTTCCATAGTGCTCTTAAATGGATACTGTGAATGGTTAATCTTAGTCAAACTTCATAAGTGAAGGATCTTGTTAAAGATCGCCTTAACTATAAGGTTTGACCTATGGATGTTGGATCTCGATTGTTTGCAATTGGTAGCCAGCTTGACGGTAGATTTTATACCTTTCGCGTGCTCGTTGCTTTGCTTTTTCTTCGCAGGGGACGAAGTCTACCACCTCAGCAAAGGCGTTCGCAAAGGTTGTATGATTATCCGCCACATTTATTACCAGTTGACGATTCCAATTGGGTTTGACGTTGGGGTAGCCAATCTCGATATGAGTAGAGTATTTCGGGCCTTCACCCACCAGATTGTGCGCGACAAACTGTTCAGCAGGTACTTGCCATAAATGTTCGGCAAACTGTTCAGCGTGAGTTTTATCATCACAATGCAGATAAATTTTTGCCCCTTGTTTGGCGAAGTGATGAGCCAGAAATAGGACATATTGCTCAAAGCCTGCCAGCGTTGCTTGAGGGCTTTCTTCGTTCACAATGTAAAAGGTGGCTCGTTGCATGTTGTCACCTACTATCTAATCGCTCATCAACAAAAAAGGGCCTTGCGGCCCTTTTCACATTTTGAGGTTATTCCTCAGACTCTTGGCCGCTGCGGTTCAATAAGAACTGGACGAGCAATGAGACGGGACGACCTGTTGATCCTTTTGCTGCACCTGACTTCCATGCCGTGCCTGCAATATCCAAATGCGCCCAGTTATATTTCTTAGCAAATTTAGATAAGAAGCAGCCAGCGGTAATCGTACCACCAGGGCGACCACCGATGTTTGCCATATCAGCAAATGGGCTCTTTAGCTGCTCATGGTACTCGTCGGCCATTGGTAGACGCCATGCGCGATCGCTTGCTTGTTCTGAAGCATTAACCAATTCATGCGCCAATGGGTTGTGGTTTGAAACCACGCCACTGATGTGGTGACCTAATGCAATCACACAAGCGCCAGTTAGTGTCGCCACATCTACCACGCAATCGGGTTCAAAACGCTCAACGTAAGTGAGTGCATCACATAGAACTAAGCGACCTTCGGCATCGGTATTGAGTACTTCAACCGTTTGGCCAGACATAGTCGTGAGAATGTCACCAGGGCGATAGGCATTGCTGCCTGGCATGTTTTCACAGCCGGCTAAGATACCCACGACATTTAATGGCAATTTCAATTTAGCCAATGCTTTCATTGCGCCAAAGACTGACGCCGCACCGCACATGTCATACTTCATTTCATCCATGCCTTCGCCTGGTTTTAATGAAATACCGCCGGAATCAAACGTCAGGCCTTTACCCACCAACACAATTGGTTTTGCATCTGGATCTGGGTTGCCTTTGTACTCAATGACCGACATCATCGACTCATTTTTTGAGCCACGACCGACGGCGAGATAAGAGGTCATGCCCAACTTTTCCATCTCTTCTTCACCAATGATTTTGGTGGTGACACTCTCGTAGTCGTCCGCTAAGCGGCGCGCTTGAGATGCAAGATAAGCTGGGTTGGCAATGTTTGGTGGCATATTGCCGAGATCTTTCGACGCTTTCACACCGGATGCAATCGCAAGGCCGTGTGTAATCGCGCGCTCACCTAAGTTAAGCTCACGGCGAGTCGGTACGTTAAAGACAAGTTTGCGTAGTGGGCGGCGAGTCTCCGGTTTTACGCTCTTGAATTGATCAAAGGTGTACAGACCATCTTTCGTTGCTTCAACCGCTTGGCGTACTTTCCAATAAGTATCGCGGCCTTTAACGTGTAGTTCAGTCAGAAAACATACGGCTTCCATTGAACCCGTTTCGTTCAGTGTGCTGATGGTTTTTTGAATGATTTCTTTGTACTGACGTTCGCCTAATTCGCGCTCTTTACCACAACCTACCAGTAAAACGCGTTCAGACAGAACACCAGGGACTTGATGCAGCAGTAGCATCTGGCCGGGTTTACCCTCGAGATCACCACGGCGAAGTAGTGAACTAATATAGCCGTCGCTGATTTTATCAAGCTGCTCTGCTACTGGAGAAAGGCGGCGTGGTTCGAACACTCCAACAACGATACATGCGCTACGTTGTTTCTCTGGACTGCCACTTTTTACACTGAACTCCATGCGTACTCCTACATCCTGAAGACAAATAGAACTAAATGTTAGATAATGCGCTCTTAGTGGTTGAATCCGAGTTTGGATCTACTTTTAATTGAACGCCCAACAGTTAGTGAAAATTTTAAAAATAAAAGGTTCAACGGGAAATTATAGTGATTCAATCAAAAAAACAAGTTTTGTATAGGTAATTTCAGCGTGATTATTGTTAGATATTTGATCCGCGAGACACTCAAGAGCCAATTTGCGATCTTTTTCGTACTGTTTCTCGTGTTTCTTAGCCAACGATTTATTCGCGTTTTGGCTGAAGCTTCCGATGGTGACATTCCAGCACGAATGATCTTATCTATTGTAAGTTTAAATATGCCCGCAATGGGGTTATTAATGCTGCCTTTGAGTTTGTATATCGGCATCTTACTGACTTTTGGGCGTTTGTACGCAGAAAGCGAAATTACGGTGATGAATGCCACTGGTATCGGCAATAAATTTTTGATCCGTGCTGCGCTCTATTTGGCTTTGATCACTTCAGGTGCTGCAGCATTTAACGCATTCTGGTTGGCACCTTGGAGCCAAGACAAAGAAGCACAATTAATGGAGCAGCTCGCAGCAGAAAATAGTGTTGATTTGCTACAGAAAGGACAATTTCAACGCACACCAGATGGTTCCTCAGTAGTTTTCATCGAAAATATTGAAAACAAAAAACTGCATAATGTGTTTGTTGCGCAGCTTGCACCAAAGGATTCGATACTCCCAAGTGTGATGTTCTCTAATTCTGGTGATGTTAAAGAGCTCAGTGATGGCCGTCAGATGATCACCATGTATGACGGGATTCGCTATGAAGGCGTGCCAACACGCGTTGATTATATGATCACAAAATTTGACGAATACGAAGGTTTAATTGGGCAGCGTGAAGTTAAACCCAAAGGACGCGATTGGGAGGCGTTACCGACATCCAATCTGCTTTCCAACCCGGATCGAAGAGCGAAAGCTGAGTTACAATGGCGAATTTCTCTGGTGATTTGTATTCCGTTACTCACCATGCTGGTGGTCCCTTTGTCGGCGGTTAACCCTCGGCAAGGACGCTTTGCGAAAATGGGACCTGCAATCTTAATTTATTTGGCCTATTTTATGGCCATCAGCGCAACCAAGTCCGCCATTGAAGATGGCTCACTTGCTACGGTGATCGGTATGTGGCCAATCAATGCTGCGTTACTTTTGGCGGCGATTTCAGTGAATATCATGGACAGTGTGCCAGTGCGGCGCTTCAAAGATAAACTAAGACTAAAGAAGGCAGCATAACGCGTGTTTAAGATTTTAGATTTATACGTCGGCCGTACTATTGTTGCGACAACCTCGTTAGTGCTGGCGACCTTTGTTGGTTTGTCCGGCATTATCAAATATGTTGAGCAATTGAGAAAAGTTGGGGAAGGAAGCTACGATTTACTGCAAGCTTTACTGTTTGTGGTGTTGAGCATTCCTCGTGATATCGAGATGTTTTTTCCTATGGCCGCCTTACTCGGTGCGTTGATTGGGTTAGGTATGTTGGCATCAAGTTCTGAGCTCGTTGTCATGCAAGCTGCGGGGTTTTCTAAGCTTAATATCGGTATGTCGGTATTAAAAACCGCAGTGCCATTAATGATCATTGTCACCTTACTTGGCCAATGGGGAGCACCCCAAGCGCAGAAGATGGCACGAGATCTGCGAGCTTTTTCTCTCTCTGGCGGTAGTATTGTTTCAGTGCGTAGCGGTGTGTGGGCGCGCGATGTGAATGATTTTATCTTTATTGGTAAAATTGATGACAACAAACTCTATGGCTTAAATATGTGGCGCTTTGATAACAATAAGAGTTTGCAAAACATCCTTTTTGCCGAAGAGGTGGATTACGATAAAGACAATCAATGGGTAATGAAAAATGTTCAAATCACCGACATGCGCGATGATGTATTGATAACAAAGCAAACATTACCTGAATATCGTTGGACGACTTCATTAGCTCCAGACAAACTGGCGGTTGTCACGGTCAAGCCTGAAGAGTTGTCACTGAGTGGCTTGTATGATTATGTCAGCTATTTAAAAACGTCGGAGCAAGATGCTTCACGGTACGATCTAGCGTTGTGGCGTAAAATCACTCAACCTTTTTCCATTGCTGTGATGATGCTAATGGCACTGTCGTTTATTTTTGGGCCATTGCGCAGCGTTACTATGGGCGCAAGGATTTTGTCAGGCGTGATTGCAGGCTTTACATTTTATATTTCCAGTGAGTTTTTCGGCCCACTGAGTCTTGTTTATGGTATCCCACCAGTGTTTGGTGCCGTCGCACCAAGTTTGGTGTTTCTCAGCGTTGCCGTAATGTTGTTAAGACGAAAACTCTAAAAATGACAGGTAAGAACTATCAACAAAAAGGAAGGTTTGTCCTTCCTTTTTGTTATTCCGACTCAATTAACTTTAGGAAGTACCACTACTTTCGTTTTGGCCCAAATATCTTGGAACCCTCTTTTTTGTTGATCAAAGGGTACGGTGAGGTTTGCCAAGCCAAAGCCTGAGGTGAACAAACGTATTAAAGCTTGCGTGGCGCTGATTGAATTTCCATCTTGTTCGTTAATTATCAAAAGTCGCCAAGCACGCATCCCTAATGTCTGGCCTGCTCTTGTCCAGAAAAAGACGAAGAAGTAGACCCAGACAGCGGCAAGGTAAAATGTGTAAACATAGCTCCAAATGGGATGACGAGTGAGAAGGTCGCTGACATCTGCATACGAGCCATAGCCCATCACATTCAACGCAACGAGAGCTTCTAATATAGCAACGACAACACCAGCAGCCATCATCTCAAGAGCAATGATGATTAATGCATCGTAAATGAGCGCACCAAATCGGCGTAGTAATCCGGCAGGCGGTAGAGAAATAGAGTTACTCATCATATCTAAACATCTTTTGTATTCGCGAAATTGCAGCAGCATATAGCCTCGAAGAGGATCTGAAAAGAGAAGAGACGCACAGCTTGAAGGTTTGTGGCGAAAATATCGGCAAACGATTTGTATTTCAATATTTTGTTATTGCGCCAATAACTTTCTTACGTATAATGCCAACCATCAAAGGGCAATGCCCAAGATGCCGGTGTGGTGAAATTGGTAGACACGACGGATTCAAAATCCGTTTCCTTCGGGAGTGGCGGTTCAAGTCCGCCCACCGGTACCATACATAGAAAGGTCGCTTTTATAGCGGCCTTTCGTCGTTTTAGGTGTTTGAAAATGTTCTACTTTTCAGGAGCTTACCTGAGTTTTCCTTTTCTGTTGTCACATCTTTTTTCGCTCCAATAGGCTCTCTTTATCCTCCTTAAAATTTCTCCCATGGTCCATATATGGTTCATCGCATGACGAATCTGTGCGCAAGGGAATCCCAGTAAATCCAAGAATCTCCGGTAACTGCAAAGTCGCAGCTAGTATTGCCAAGGGTCGCGGAGTGAAAGAACCATGGTACGACCATGGTGACTTTACGGTGCTATGCGGTTTTGGCTTTGCCTTTATGGAATAACTGATCGTTTTGATGGATAGTCGAAAAGTCGGTTTTAGATAGGCGGTTTTGCGGTGTGTGTAGTAAGTGCGTTGGGGTAATACATTAACCAATTTGAAATCAATATGATCTATTGAGTCACAGAAAGCGTGGACAGAACTTTATATGCTATCTGTTGTTTATTTTTTGTTCAGCTTGATTTGTAATGAAGGTGGCTTGTTTATGTGGATTTCCAAAATCACTATCAAAAATTTTAGGTCTATTGAATCTGCCGAGTTGATTTGTAATCGATTTAATATACTTGTCGGTCAAAACAACGCAGGTAAAACCAATGTTTTTGAAGCCTTAGATTGGTTTTTTAAGGGTGTTCCTAAAGGTAAATCTATGCGTGATTTACACCCTCGCAGGGATACAAATAAAGAAGTTTCAGTTGAGGTCGAATTTTCAGACGCTCTACATGGTGCAAAAAACATGAGGAATGAGACTAACAAAACAAAAATCCTTGGTGTATTAGGTGAGCATGACGTTATCTCGATTAAAAGGACTAGCAGTGCCTCTACCAAACGAACACTGATTATCGATGGAGAAGAACTAGCTAAAAACCCTACTGGTTTTGATAAGGCACTGAATGATTTTCTTCCTAAGTTTGAGTATATACATACTAAACAGTACTTTGATGATGTAGCAAAGTACTCTGCGAAAACACCTGTAGGAATAATGTTATCCTCTGTTTTAGAAGAGATTCTCCAAGATAATCCTCAATATAGAGCATTGAGAGATAAGTTCGACGAGCTCTTCGACGACGATGAATCAGCAGTGAAAGTAGAGTTTGACAAACTTGGGGATACAGTAAAAACACATCTTGAAAAGCAGTTTGCAGAATGTACGAAAGTTAGCTTCGAAGTTACAACTCCTGAGTTTGATGATCTACTGAAAAGTTTTCAAACTAGAGTTGATGACGGTGTAGAAACTTATGCATCAGAAAAAGGCGACGGAATGCAACGAGCTCTTATGCTTGCGATTATTCAGGCATATGCCGAATATCGAAAAGGTCGAGAAGATGCTGGCAAGTCATTTCTATTCTTTATTGATGAAGCTGAGCTACATTTACACCCGACTGCTCAGAGAAAATTGAAGGATGTTTTACTAGAGCTATGTACTGATTTAGATCAGGTATTTTTAAATACACATTCTTCGGTCTTTGTTGCGGATGATCACTCTTCTCAGAATCTTTTTAAGGTTACAAAAGAAGATAGCCTCACTCGAATCAATACAGTTGATAGTTTAGATAAGCCATATGTTGTATATGATCTTCTTGGCGGGAGTCCCGCAGATCTGTTATTGCCGAGAAATTTTCTAATTGTGGAGGGACCTAGTGAAGTTGAATTTTTTACTAGAGTTATTCGACGTTTTTATAGTGATAAGCCTTCGATTCAGATAGTTTCGGCAGAAGGTGATACCCATCAAGCTGAAAGAACAATTAACTCAATCAGGAAAGTCTTTAAACCGTTAGAGAATTCAATATTTGAAGACAAAATGATGGTTTTATGTGACTTACCGACTGAGAAAGCTAAAGGAGGTTTCGATGAGTTTCTTAGAAACTTTAAGAAGTTTAACGATAGAGGTCAGATTGCAGTATTACCAAATGGATCATTGGAAGAGTGTTATCCAGATTGCGAAGATTGGAAGCGGGATGCAGAGCAAGTTTCTAAAATGAGTGGGAAGCAAAAAACTAGGCTTTCTAGGAGAGTTGGTGACTCAATCTCGCGGGAGCAATTTGAAAACGAAATGGTGCCTCTCTTTGATACGTTAAAAAATGCTTGGGATAGAGCATTTTAACGAAATAAAACCAGTATCTTACATATATTATTTACTAGCTTAATAATTATGTAAGGTACTGATTATGAATAGTAAAACCCGTCTGACGGTATCCTTCCTCAACAATCTCAAGCCTAACCCTGCCAACGCCAAATCCACCGATTACGAAGTTAATTTATCCTCGATGAAAGACTCAGGATTACCTACTGGTGTTCGCTGCTTAGTGGGTAAGTCCGGCGGGAAACGCTTTCTGCTGCGTTATACCAGTCCGGTAACAGGTAAGAAGGCGAGCATTGGTCTTGGTAAGCACCCTGAAACCGATCTTTCCACATTGCGCAAAACAGCCAAAGAGTATCGCCAGCAAATTATTGAAGGCGTTGATCCCAAGCTTGAGCGTGACAATCAGACTACCGAGAAGACGATGACTCTAGAACGGTTCTTTGATGAAGTGTACCTGCCACTGGCTAAACAGAAACGCAGTTGGAAGGATGACGCAGCACGATTTCGTTTAGCAAAGTCGATACACCATATCTCGATTCACGACCTAACCGCCGCCGATATCATCAAAGTCCAAATGGAGATGCAAAACGCCGTTACGATTAAAGGCAAACCTTATGCTCCCGCTTCGATAAATCGTGTTCTAGCTCTGCTCAAAACGATCAATCGTCAGGCATACAAGTTGATGGACGCGCCGCTTATCGCGGACAAGGTGAGCTTGTTAAAAGAAGATAACGTTCGCACTGGCTACTTATCGGAAGCGCAGCTAAAGGAGTTCATCGGTCACGCTCTGAACCATGAAGATAAGAGCATTGGCGCGTACCTAGTTCTGTTGTTTTTGACTGGCGCGAGGGATAAGGAACTGCGTTTGCGCTTGAAATCCGATGTGAATTGGGAGGAGAAAACACTCACTATTCCACATACGAAAAACGGTACTAGTCACGTTTTATTCCTAAGTGATTACATGCTTGATATTTTGAGGTCGGTGCCTCATGTGGCGAATAATCCGTATCTCTTTCCTGGACGCAAAAAGGGTAAACCAGTAGGGCAACCTAGGCATGCTTTCAAGGCTATCAAAGCCAAGATGGGACTGCCCGACATACCTGGAGATAAAGCGAATCTAACCCTGCACTCAGCTCGTCATACGGTTGGAAGTTTGTTAGCTAGCCAAGGAGTCTCGTTACACGACATAGCCAAGCAGCTCAATCACGCTGACCTGTCATCAACAAGACGCTACTCAAAATTGACTGTAGGGCGTCGGCGGGAGATTGGCTCTCGCTTGTCGGATATGGTGACCGCAAAGCCAGAGATACGTTGGGAATGAAGAAGTTAGGTTTAACCAGTTAATTTAGAAATGACATTAGAAAAGCCCCTGTTTAGCGATGAGCTAAACAGGGGCTTTTTTCATTATTAAACGGAGATTAGAAATGAAAACAGTAAACAAGTTTGAAGACATTCAATCACTGCCAATGCCGGATGGTGTGAAAGCAAAATTGCTAGAGCACCTGATAGAGCCATTCGGTGATGAAGAAAGCACAAAAACGTTTTGGGATGAGGTCGGTACGACCCTGTACTTGATTGAGGAGTCAGATACCGACGAAGTCTTGAGTGAACAATCTGAGGAAGATCTGCACTTTCTTCGCTTTGTTACTAACTACCCTGAATGGGTGCTGTTGTTAAACGATGATGATTGTCCTTGGCTTCTAGCGGCCGCCATAGTGACCATGGAAGGTGGTGGTGTGTACTGCTGCGCTCCAATGAACAGTCCAACGTTCCCTGTCGTGAAGTTAGCTGACCAAGCTGAATCTTAAAACCAAATAAACCTGAACAATTCCATCTTAAAGGAGGTGTCCTATGGCACGTAAATCAAACCAACAACAAGAAACGGTTCAACCTGAAATCGCGGAGGGTAATGAACAAGTCACGATCACTGACGATCAACCAGTTGACCATTTCACTTATATCGTACGCGAGGGCAAAGCGAAGAAGTTAAGTCCGAAAACCGAGAATCATGTGTTCTATGAAATAGCTATTCATGATGAAGAAAACGAGCTCTATATTCGTATGTCTGGAAATGAGGGTGGTGGTCTGCACAGTAAGGAATGGATCCCACTTAAAGATATCACCGCAGTTCTGGATGTGCAGGGTGATAAGCCGTTCAAGAGCTCTGTGATGAAGTGTGTATTTTCCGGGCAGTCAGCGAACAACGCGGGTTTTATGTGTGGGGTTTGTAGGGGGCTTGGTCTTATCATCCAGTCTGAGAAATCAGTGTTTCTTCACGTTCTAGCGCCAGACTACGAGCAACGTCGTGATGAGTTGTTGTCTCTCGTGGACGCTGAACCCAAAGCTAAATAACCTCAAAAATACATCACTCCTTACCCACTAAGCCAATTCTGGCTTTCATATCGAGCACTTAACAAGAGTGCTTCCCTAACGAATTAAACGAGATTTTATTATGAAATTAGTCTTTGATACTGAGCGCCTTTTGTTACCGATATCAACTAGTCTTCAAGATGCTTTAAACCGAGTGATCAGCGAATCAGGCAAATGGACACCCATGATCCAATCGGCAGTGTTCAACTTCCGAGATTCATCCTACAGTTCGGAAAACGGTGGTTGGCACCCTGTTGAAATCAGGCTTGTTCGCCTATACGACCAGTGGATATTTAATTACATCACTGACTTTGCGTATTGCGGTGGTCCTTATCCCGAACTGGTTAAAGAGGTGGATTTTAACTTCTCATCTGGAACAGCGAGCTTTTCCTATGTTCCAGAACTGCCGATAACAAGTAGTGAGGTAATGGAGTTCTACTCGATGTGGGAATCCAACTTTCTCAGCTACGTCGAAATGGGCGTGTTCGATGAGATAAAAGTCACTGTGGATTAGTACATCGGCAACAAACCAAGTAGAAAGCACCATGTATGTACCATAAAATAGTCGACTCACTTCCTAGTGAAACTAAGGCTTCCCATTGTTCCATGTTAATCATGGTGTGATGGGAAGCCTTTTTCATTGGGGCAAGTTTTAGCAACGTTTACCCAATCCGTTGCCTTCGGGATTCAGAGGGGATGAAGTTGCTGGATTGCAATGAACGGTGGAAACACCAAGGAAAGGAGTCTTAATTTTAACGAGTTTGGTTGTTTTACACTGGTGTTTTGTTATTAAAAAGCTCCCATTGCTATGTCGAAGCAATGGGAGCTAATATTTAGGTTTTGCTATAGCGCTTAACGAATAGGGGTATTGAGAACGAGTTTCTATGAGATTTTCCATAGTCATCTGTTCTAATTTCAGCGCCAAGAGCGCACCTTAATCTTATGTTTACAGGTCGGAGCGAAAACTTTGTCATTTTCAACGTAGCCATACACTGTAAGCGGTAATCCACGATTCTCACACATTAGTCTCAAACCCGTTGAGTTAAAAAGGAACTTGTCACCGGAATCTATAGTGACAAGTTCAATTTATGACTCTGTTTATCCAGTCATCATACCCAGTAGATAGCCAACGGCGGTGAAGCTTAACAAGTTAGCGATATCAACTAGGTAAAAATACGGACTGGACTGAGTGATTTGGAGCAGAGTTCGTGCATCAGACATCATGGTTATACCCCTATTAAAATTTTACCTTCTTCGAAGTTATTTTAGTGTTTACTGATCAACTGCGAAAAACGGCATCATTTTGAGTTTTCCCTTACGTGGTATCGGTTTCAAGTTGCGCTAAATTACCCCTTTCGCCTATCTCACATAGGTAAGCTCAAAATCGGTACATAGTGGCAAGTTGATGGTTAGGACGGTCGCTCTCGGCGCAGTGAAACGACATTATGTCGTGGTGCTTTGTTGTCATGTAGCTGTGCTTCTAGAGGGAATACTAGGGCGTCACTTATTAACGTGGCAACTACTTGTAACGATCCAGTGTGGCGTGGAGATCGCGTATAAGCTCAAGCTTAAGGCTGACAGGGGAAAGCACCTCGACTTGAGGTATCCAAGACTTCAACAAAGGCAAGATATCGCTCAATCTTGATACTCGACAGCTAACTAGCAAACTACCGTCACTCAGTTCTTTCAATAGCTGCTGGTGAGGGAGAATCGTCCTTTCAAGAAAGCGCGAAGCTACTTCCCTATCAACCTGTACAAGCACCTCAGCATCATCCGGAGTTAGCCACTCCATGCCTTGTCTGTGTATCTCCTCGTGGACCTTTTGACTGGGTTTGTATTTATCTTCCCGTAGGTGAATCTGTGAAATATTTCGCAATCGGTACGAATGTAACTGGTCACAGTAGGTTGCGGCGAGATACCAGATGCCCCTGTCATTGACCAGCCGATAACAGTGGACAGATTCAAACGGTTTTTCATTGTAGTTAAGGTCAATGACAACTTGAGCAGCGATGACTTCGGTCAGTTGCTTAAACAGTGCATCGAATTTGTCAGTTCGTTCAGAGCGTGGGCTCTTAAACAGAACAGGTGCGTGACCATTGAGCTTGTAGTGTTTAGGCAATAGCTCGGACAAACCAATATCGTACAGCACTTTATTGATGTTTAAATTGCCCTGACTTCGAATGATCGGGTCCAGTCGATAACCCTCATTGGTGCGGATAATCGGAGCGTTGACGAGCCTTTCATTGAAATCGCGTCTCAGGGTTTTCTCGCTTACCTGGTAATCCGCTACCAACTGCTCAGGGGAGAGCACTTCTCCCATAAACAATCTCGTCAATATGTCACCTAGCCTTAAAGCTAGCTTTTCACTCTTATCGCTCATGCTACTAGCGTACGGTTTCCCTTGGACAGGTTGAGGGCAAAACATTTTTAAATGTTTCTAACCGTCACGCACTTAGATTTGGCATAGCTTTCATCGGATAAGGCAGGGCAATGACGATGCCTATTTTCACACTCATTCTGCGGTCTTGGACACATCCTGTCCGAGCGCAGTGGGATACTACACAACGTAGATTTACTACAGCGTCAATTAAAGGAAACAAGTAATGCAAGTGACATTCATTAAGCCACTTATGGCATCAGGTTATTCATGTCGTTCTTTAGGTTGTCCCGGTTGGGTCACCAAGGGTGGGTCATGCGATGCATGTGGCGCAATGGATTACAGTTAAGAAGGAGCGTTCATATGGGCAACTGGACAGAAGACCAAGGTGACTATGATGATGGCACAGAAGATTCTGGCTTCAGTCAGGACTTCGACATGGAACCGGGTGACGATGGTTGGCTCGGCGGCGACTTCATGGCTGATGATGACGATGATTAAGTCCCATCACTAAATTAGGCTTATCAACAAGGGCGGTACCGAAAGGTATCGCCCTTTTTCATATCTGCATCTAGAGAAAAGGAAAAACATTATGGCGAAAACACATTTTCATTCTAACCCTCAACAGCGTTGGTTTAAGCCTAGCGCGTCAACAGGCGTTCGATTTGCACAATATGGCGCAACATTTGGTACTCGATATGGTCCACAGGGCGTCGTTATTGGTGGAGCGATCGGGTTTGTTGCAGGTGCATTAATCGGCGGGGCATTAGAGGAACTAGATGTTATCTAGTAAAGGAAGAAGTAAGGGGGACTCTGCTTCTTTTTATTGGGAGTTTCGTACCGACATTATACCGTTTCAAGAATGGAAAGCAGAAGGTCGAAAGGTGCTTGCTAACGTCCGTCAACACACACCTTTCAGATGGGGTATGGAAATTCTTGCATGAAATGATCGCTAAGGTCTGGGCAATTTACTTGATAAAAAACGTACTATTAAAAAACTATTAAGCAGTGAGGGTAACGAGCAACACGTTAGTGACCCGTGACTTCGCTAATCACCTGCTTCAAGCGCTTCGCTGTCTCCTTGTAACCAAAAGAATCGCGTTTAGTGTCATAGTCGTGCACCAGCGCGGTTTCAAGCTCATCAAGGATTTGATCCCAGTGTTGGATCTTGCCACCTTTCAACTCGATCTTTTTACCCACTGTACGCACTTCATCAAGGCGAGTTTGACGGTTCTGATTGCTGTGATGAGCTTCAGTTGTGAAAGTTTTAACGATTAAATCATAGATAGACATGTTCATGATGGAATACTCCAATAGTTAAGTAAAAGATGCAGTTAGACTGCGGTTTGATAAAAATCCCAAGTCGGTTTGTAACGACGGGACGGTGATGAGGCTGATGCAGCCTTATGAATTTCCTGTTTGATCATTAATTGTGTATCTAGATCATCACAGGGAATAAATGAAAGAATCCGGTTACCTTGAGTTCTCAGGATAAGCCCTTGATATTTTTCACTAAGGTGACATTCATATCCTAGAATGGCATTTTTACGCACCCAACTACCTGTTGGGAGGGTTATCCAGTAATTCGCGTCTCGGATGCAAAGCTTCTCAAGGTCAGCAAATAGCGCATCGAGTTTTTGCTCACTCTTTTCATCTTTAAGAGTCAAATGAGCTAGCTGTTTACCACTCGCTGCTCTGACACTTACGTGGTTTTTGATCTTGTTGATTGATGCCAGGATGGTCGTTGACAGCTGTTGCTTGTCACTGAATAGAGCCACCGTGTTCTTTTTTACTTCGGTTGCCATGGATGCTCCTTAATAGTCGATAGCAAAACCGAAACGTCATAATGTCGTTTCGGCAACAAGTTACGCAGCTTCAAGAGTGGGGTGATTTTCTAATTGTCGACGTAGGTTGGCATTTTCCTGCTCTAGCTCTTTGAGGCGAGCTTCCAGCTCAGATACTTTGTCAACCAAGTCATCATTCACAACGGGGGTTGTCTGTTTCTTCTCTGTTTTTAATTGAGTTGCAAAATCGTTGAACATTTCATTGATAGTGTCAGATTCAACATCCGGGTGTTGTTCTAGGTGTTGTTTAATTTGCTCACGCAAAGGGGCATAGCGCTTACTCGATAACTTGTAAACTTTGGTAAATCCTACTTTACGGCATTCATCTAGCGTTCCGAATTCACATAAGCTAGTCCAACGTGTAAGCGTGCGCTTATCTACCGTACGTTTACCGTTGCCGATAATATTTACATCACGCCATTTACCGAACTTATTCTTGTTCCCTTGAAAGAGCTGCTTAGCTTCATGCATTGCAGAACCAATATTGTACTGAGCTTGCTCACACTGCTCCTTATCAACAACACGACCAGCACCAGCGTTCGACAACTCGTTTACTATGGCATCGGTTAATTTATTTAGACGGCTTTCAGTGAGTTCTGGTACTTTGTTTGCATCAGTCATTTTTTCTTGTCTCCATATTTAAAAAGAGCCCTCATTTAAGCCCCTTTTAAGTTTTTGATCAATAGTAAAAATCCTTTTAAAACAGTCACTTGCTTGCTATTTTGGGTGTTTTGTAGTGAAAAAGTGAAAAGTGGATTACAAGGGGGCGTATCGTTGTTTAGAAGGCGTGTAACGAGGGTATTACCGAATTGCTTGTTACTAAAAAGGGGTATTCATCCACTCGGGAGAATTGGTTTAAGAGCCTGCTAGACATGTATCGGATTTTTCAAGAGCAAATTGGATTAATATTCTCATCTTTTACTTTTGTGATGTGTGTCATGAAATGTAAATTTAGAAAAAGTTGAAGCACTGACCCCTTTTTAAGATTGGATAAAGGCAAGAGATCAGGATAGGTTAACTCGGTTAGGAATGAATAATGATATTTAAATCATCATGTTATGAGAAAAGATGGATGTTGATTTAATTTATTAAAATCAATGACCTATATACTTTTGCTTAAGCGATTCCCTTCACGTTTTCCACTATCGTTACCCACTATCACGAGTTCTTCAGCATCATTTTTACTTCATCCAGCTCGTCGTTATGGAAAAAGTGTTCTATCTGCATGTCAGGGAACGTTGCAATTAACCAACGTAATAGTGGGATTAGTCTTGGGGTTGCAGCGAGTACGTTAGGATGGAAGGCTGTGTCTCGTGAATTGCTAATGGCATTATCTGCAATCCTAAATCCTGCATTGTTAAACAGTTCAGTGAATTGTTTGATAGTGAGTTTCTTACCATTAATGGTTTTGGTGAGTCCGTAGCTCTCTTTAGATAGAGCTCTTAACGCGAGTTTTAGCAGGACACCTTGTGAACCGTCTTCTTCATACTTGATATACGACCCCTTCAGTAGTGGTTTGGTTTTGCTGTAGTCGATCCAGTTCTCCCAATCTTCCATTGTTTTAAGACAGTTATCACGTCGCCATCCATCAAACAATGCGCGAGTCTGTTGTCCTTCTTGCTCGTTCTTCCAAGGTACGGTATCGAAGTAGATATGCTCGACGATGTGACCTTTAGGGTGGCGGATTTTAGTCATGCGAGGATTAACGGGTTTACGCTTAAAGTCGAACTCTAAGTTGAGCGTCTTTTCTCGTTGGATTTCTATCAAGTCCATGTCTTTAAGGTACATGTCACGAGGTGAAATCAATGAGTTGTTTGGGATCTTCTGTCCGGGGTAACGGTCTAAGAACAGTTCGACCATATAAGCATTTTCATCCTTTGCCGATGATAAGGCTGATTCCGGTGGCTTAACGCCTGCTTTTGCTATGACAGGTTCGGTATCGCCATATTCACCAGTAATTTGTCCACGGGTTTTCATTGCGATGATTTGTTTAGCATGGTGCTTATGTTTAATCATCTTACCGTCACCTGTTTGCCCGCAGATCTTACTGAACCGTTGGCTAATGGTTCCTGAAACGTGGAGTTGTTCTTCAGTACAGTTTACGAGATACCCATCTGTTGTGGCACTCACAACGGTAACGTCGTCGCCATGGTGTTTATGAATCCCTGCTAATTGCTCTGAGAGAACGGCTCTAACGAACCCTGTCGCATGAGCTGCGAAATATGGATTGGTAACAGGAGAATGAGGTATGTTTTTACTTAATCCATCTGATGAGTTGAAGCCCCGTTTTCCCTTCAGTCCCTGCCCCAATTTACCGTATAGCGTATTGCCAGTCTCTTTCCAGAGCTTCTCTCTGAATTTATCGCCTTCATCCGTGTATTTTTGTCTTTGCTCTCTGATGAGTTCCGTAAAGCCTTTGAAAAGTGGCTCTTTATCTTCAATCCATGGAACGATCACTCCGAACTGAATTTCAATATCACATCCCATGTTATACGCGACTTCTATCTCAGGTGCGGTGCAGTAAGAGTAGCCCTCTAGCGGATAATATAATCCATAGAGGTCAGTTCTAACGGGTAGGCATGGAAATTTCGTAGTGTCTTTATTGAAGCTGAACTTAACGTAAGCAAACCCCATTTTATGACCGAGATAGTCATTGATATTGGTTGAAGTGAAGCTTTTCTCGAAGTCTACGGGTTTAATGTCCATTAAGGCATTGACGTACGCTGTAGCAAGGTCAAAATCGTTGTAATCACCTAAGTTTACGCCACCAAACACGTAACACTCGTTTCTACCTCCATGGAAGCAGTCTATTGCTAGTTGTTCGAAGATACGACGACCAGCAGTGATGACAGTTTCTTTCTTCTGCATGACACGACCTTTTGTTTGATTCCAGTATTGAATCGTTTTGGTCTCCATACCGAGTGCTTGGTTCAGATCGTCTTTATCACCCGTGAGTGCTTTGAAGAGTGATACTGAGAAGTTACCCAGTGTTGATGGTAGATGTTCAAATTGAAGTTTGTCTAACCGTTCTTCTGGAACTTTATCTTTGAGTGATTTTTTAATGTCTTCGAGGGCGAAGTGTTGCATTTCCAATCCGTACTTAACGGTGATTTCGGCGTCTCTCAATGCGTAACGAAGGAAGAGTGGTTCATTTTCTACGAGTAGCTCATCCATACGGCTTTTACTATATGGCTCTGGTATCACTTCTTTAGGAATTTTGATGAGTTCCCCTGCGCTATCAAGTCCGCTTTGCCCTGGACTGAGTAGTAAAGTATCTACAAAGCGGACACGACTCTCACGTTTCTTTCCATTCTTGTCTGTAAAGTGGACGGGTTCTGAAGCTTGCTTGGTTCTACCCACTGCGTCTAGGTCGATGCCGTATGCGCCACGTGTGGAGGTTAATGTGCTTCTGACGACTTCCAGTTTCGCTTTCTGACTGGTATCCCAGAACGCTTCGAATGACACCATGTCAGCTCTGAGGTAGTGAGCATAGATGTAGATTTTCTTTGGCCATCCTGTGATGAATCCGCGCCCCATTGCAGTTTGGAGTACTTCAACCAAGAACTCTTCAAATTTCTTACGAGGTTTCTTGATTCGATTAATCGCTTTCAGTTCATCTTCACGACTTTTGTTCGCGGCTCTGGACTTCTTGATAACATCAGCAACGGGGGTAAGTACCACATCGCTCATGTGGTGTTCACCTGCGATTAGATAATACTGATAGGACAGAATGTCGTTTCGGTTTTCCTCGGCGTTGTAGACGTACTCACTGTCTATACCAATGTGAACCGCTTCATCATCACCTTTGAGTGCTTGCCATGGTGACTGCTGTTCATTCTCGAAGTAGATATCGAGCTCATCATCGACAGCTTTACTTGAGTATTCATCGGTTTGCTCTTGCGCTAGAAAAGCGTCGAGTTGAATGCTGCTTGATTCTGTGGTTTGGTCGGTGGTTTCTACTTGGAAGTATTCGTCGAGTTCTTTATCTATGGCTTCAACATGGTCAGGTTTGTTTTCATTGTTCATCGTTGTTCTCTTATAACCAAGTGCATTGTTGGCGGGTGATGCGTCCCTCTTTATACCACAGAGCTCATCCACTGATGAGTGTGGCTTCGTCTTGGTTTGGTGTGTGAGTGATAAGGTTGTGTAGAAAGTGAGAGGGACAGAACGATGATTTTTGAGATTTTGATGTGTGGTATGGAGAGTGGGGTAATTGATGAAAGTAGAAACCCATACCGGCTATGGGAACTCTCAAAACGGTGCTGTTTTTCATCGAGTGTAACTAAACATATAAATAACTCCGCTAGGAGGTCCGATTTAATATGGTATTACCCTGATAGTGAGTGGTGAACGATTTGGTCTAACTGTGTGCGGGGTATAGATATAGAGAGCCTGATCCTTTAGTGGGATCAGGTCTTTGTTACTGCTGGATAGTTGTTTGTAATATCAGTTTGTTAGCTCTCGTAGTCCGTGTAGTGAGGGCGTTACGTTTCCTGTTGATGTCAGTTCTTTTTGTTTTCTTTTGGGTAGCAGGCTAGAATTGCCGATTCGAACAAAACATTGCAGATTCCTTGAGGTTACTACATAACTAATGGCTACTATCTTTTCTTTTTTCTCAGGCTCTGGCTTTCTTGATTTAGGGTTCGAAAATGCTGGTTTTAATGTGGCACTGGTTAATGAGTATCACGAACCGTTCTTGGATGCATATAAATATTCAAGAGCTGTTATGGACAACCCAAAACCAGAGTTTGGCTACTACCTAAATTCCATCGAGGAGTTTGTAGATGGTGGTGAGTTGACAAATGAACTCAAACAGCATGTTAGCAAAGTACAGAAAGAAGGAGATTTAGTCGGGTTTATAGGTGGTCCACCTTGTCCGGACTTTTCTGTCGGTGGTAAAAATAAGGGCTCCGAAGGTGATAACGGTAAGTTAACGAGAACATATGTTGAGACCATTGTTGAGCATAAACCTGATTTCTTTTTATTTGAAAATGTAAAAGGCTTGTGGCGAACAGCGCGTCACAGAGAGTTTTATGAAGAAATGAAATCTAAACTTATCAGTTCAGACTATGTACTTACTGAGAACTTAACTAACAGCATTCAGTTTGGTGCGCCTCAAGACAGAGATCGAATCCTTCTTTTTGGAATCAAAAAAGAACATGTTGTAGGACTTTTAGATATCGAGTCTTTAAATAGGAATGTTCTTCCGAAAACACTTTTTGATTGGAGTAGTCACGTAACGTTTACTCTTGATGAGTCGTTGAAACTTTCATCGTGGCCTGAAACGGCGGTGTTTGAAGAAGGTGGAATAAGGACTATGCCAGCAGGTATAAAACCAGAGCTTACTATTCAATATTGGTTTGAAAAGAACAAAGTAATGGAACACCCTAATTCGAAACATTTTTTTCAGCCTAAATCTTCTAAATTTAAGGAAATTGCTGAGGGGGATGTGGGTAAAAAGTCATTTAAGCGATTGCATCGTTGGAGATTTTCGCCAACAGCTGCATACGGTAATAATGAAGTTCATCTTCACCCCTATTTTGCTAGACGTTTGAGTGCTGCTGAAGCACTGGCGATTCAATCTCTACCTAGTGAGTTTGTATTACCGCCTACAATGACGTTGAGTAATATGTTTAAAACTATTGGTAATGGTGTTCCATATGTAATGGCTTTAGGTGTTGCAAATACAGTATCTGACTTTCTATATCATATAAAGTAAAGGAAGAGGGTGGGTTTGTGCCCATCCTCTTTTTTTGACGGGTATTGTTCGTTATCTACAAGGCTCTAAGAAGGTATGGAAGAACATCGTGTTGTTGATACCTTTGAGTCCTCTTTTACATAATAAGTAGAGCTCTTCTATTGCTGAGTAAGGTAAGAAGAAAGTATTCATATCTTGGAATTGAGGGGCGTTAGCTTTTTTTAGAACTTGTTCTCTGATTTCATCTGGAGCCGCGATGATATATGTCATATGTGCGAGTTCGGGGGATTCTTCCTTAAACCCTTTCATTCGATTTAGACCTGACGTTACCCCTGTGCTATGTTCGATCTCTATGATAGCTGGGATTTTTTTCCCCTCGTCGCCAAACCAAATACAATCAATTAGTTCACCAGCAGGTGCTGCATTTGGATATCCTTGCAATGCAGGAGTATTGTTGAGATCTTTCAAGACACAATCCATTTCAATGAGTTTTTCATTGTTGTATAGAATCCCATGGTCGTTTTTGGCGACCCATGACTTCAATCCCATTGCTTCTGCGGACTTCACTAATAGTATTTGTATTTGAGCATGTCGTCTTTTTTGTTCGATATCAATTTCTTTTTCTTTTCCAGAAATATTGAGGTCGAGGGCATCAAAGTATAATTCTCTATCTACTTCGGAAATGACCATATCATTGACTTCTTTGACATGCATTTTACCCTGTTCATGAGGGATGTCAGGGCAATAGATTAGGTGTTTATGTCCCTCTTTTACCTTTGTTTCTGGACCTATTTTTTCTAGTCGACCTGGAAAGCATAAATAGAATGTAGGCGTGTGTAGTAGTAAAGCCTCTAGAGCTGAACGAGTGTTATAGCTTCCCCCATAAATGCGGTCGACATTCACAGGTTTATTTGGCTTTAGAGCACTAGCTAATCTCCAAAGCATCTGCGGTGATATCGGTTCTTTTTTCTTTTGTGCTGGGGTTTGACCTTTGCTCGGATCCCATCTTTTGATGTAGATTGGCCCTTCAGGAAGTTTGATATCAACGATCATTATTTTGGTCTTGGTTTCTTTAGTTGGATACTCATAGACATTATTTCTATTGAGTGCGTTGATATCAGAGACCAAGTTAGATGCTGTGAGTTGAATTTTATTCATACAGATGCTACTTATTGATAGAGCTGAAGGTAATGAAACTAAGTTTATAGCATATTAAGTCTTGGTAGTTAAGCAATGCGATAGTTATAGTACTTCTGACGTTTATCTAAGTAACTGTCTTGTATCAGATTATTTTGAGATAAGGTTCGTGCGCTATAAGTTGTTACCTATGGACTTCAGTTCGTTGAGAGTTTCTTGGCGAACTATGGGCAAACGTGATGGTTGGATGGGTTTCTTCTTGCGCTATCTAACAGTGTATTTCATGCCGATAAGTTACCATGGATTCTGGTGTGAAAATGACTTTAAGTGATTGTTTATACACGGATCAGCCTTGCTGATTTTGTATTCAAAATCCGTTTCCTTCGGGAGTGGCGGTTCAAGTCCGCCCACCGGTACCATAATTTAAACAACAAAGCCTCGACGAAAGTCGGGGCTTTGTTGTTTTTGTCCTCGAAATAATAGTCCACTATCTTAGGTAAATGGGACTCTTTTGATAGCCTTCACATACTTCTATATTGAACAGCGCACATTTCTCGCTTCTAGCCATACACATTTATATCAACACTACTAATATGTAGTTGATGAACTTTTGAGTGACTTCTTTTAAACTCATTAACTACTTAGTACTTAAGGTGTTATATAAATTGTGGCAAGCATAAAAATCACAGTAGATAGATTGCAGCCTGGCCTGCACATTAAGTTGCCCGTAAAGTGGAACGAACACCCCTTTCTTTTTAATAGCTTCAAGATTAAATCCCAAGAACAGATTCAATTGATAAAACACTTGGGGATTCAACATGTTTATATCAATCCTGCGCAAAGCGATACTCAACCCTTACCTGTCAATACGCAGCCGGAAGCCATAGAAGAATCTTCAGAAATGGAGAGTGAGGCTGAAAAATTGTGGGAAGAGAAGCAGAAACGGATTGAAAAGTTGAACGCATATCGTAGGCGAGTTCTAAACTGTGAAAAAGAGTTTGAGCGTTCTCTATCCCGTATGCGTGCGGTAATGAACAAGATACGCAATCGGCCAGAGGATGCGATAGATGAAGCTTCAATTTTGGTTGAAGATATCGTCGATAAGCTACTGAGTGAAGATAGCGTTACGCTGCATTTAATGAATGGCAAAAGTGAGTTTGAAGACATCTACTTTCATTCACTCAACGTTTCGGTCATTGCAATGATGATAGGAAAAGCGAAAGGGTATGATGCTCAAAAAATCAAAGAACTTGCTTTTGCTGCGCTGTTTCATGATATAGGCAAAATTAAGGTTCCCACCGTGATTGTTAGAAAGAAAACAACACTGACAGAGCCCGAACAAAATTATCTCAAATTACATACTAAGTATGGTTTGGATATTGCGAGTCATATCGATAGCTTTCCAGAAAGTGCAAAGAGAGTAATAGAACAGCATCATGAACTTAATGACGGCAGTGGGTATCCGCTTGGTTTAAAGGAAGCGGCTATTGATGAGCTTTCACAGGGCATTACGGTCGCGAATGTATTTGATAATTTGTGTCATCCCAATATCGTTGCAGAGCAGAAGATTCCTTATATTGCACTTTCCTATATGTATAAGCATTGTAATCACTTATATAGTAACGAAAACTTAAACGTATTGGTTAAATTTATGGGCGTTTTCCCTCCAGGAACCGTTGTTCAGCTTTCTAACAATATGGTTGGGTTAGTCATCTCCGTAAACGCTAGCCACTTACTCTATCCTAATGTATTGATTTACGACCCTTCGGTTCCGCGAACCCAAGCGCCCATTATTGATTTAGCTGATCGAGATTTAAAAATTGTTAATGCCATTCTTCCGCATAAACTTCCGGATAAAATCCGAGACTATCTTAACCCACGCTCTAGAATCTCTTATTTCTTCGATAGTGATGAGTAATATGCTTCTTTGTACTGCCTCAGTGCGAGCTTTCATTGACGAAGAAAAGCACGCAATATGAAGTGTGTCACCTCAATGCTCTGGTGATAGCAAGGAGATTTAGAGAGGGAAATAGGTCGCTAATTAATCGATATTTAACGCTTTGGTGTCTTTTTGTTCACTTGAGCTATCAGAAGGTACTTTTTTCTAAAAACCGCTTGCACTCATCTTCGTTCTCCCTATAATGCCGCCTCACTGACACGGCACAGCCAGTAAGGGTTCAAGCCC
>NZ_CAWMCN010000136.1:0-2794 GCF_963865925.1 Vibrio sp. ZOR0018
CTCAAGAGGGATTGCCAACGCGTGGCGACTTTAGTGCAAAATTGAAATTCAGTGTTTACAGTGTGTTTTTTGAGTTCGGCTATGCGTTGTCAACCCCTTAGCCGGGCGTTATGTATATAAGGATGAAATATGGAAAATATAGAAGTATTTGCAGAAGAACTTGAAGATATCATTTTAGAGAACCTTGATTTCGGCTTGTTCAATATAGATCTAGTTCAAAGTCTATGGACAGAAAAACACCCTGATGTCGATTTCCAAAAAGTTATTCAAAAGCTAGTAGCCGAAAACAAGGTAGGGGCGGCTAGCAAAACACACGGAGAATACAGAGACCCTGAGCGTACCGATTAAAAATATACATAACAAACAATTCAAGTGGATTCTCAACGCGTGGCAGTTTTATTATGCGTTAGGTAAAGTGTTTACGGTGCAATGCAGTGGCTTGGCCAGTGCGTTGTTCACCACTTAATTGGGCGTTATAAGCTAAAGAGGAATTATGACCAAAATCTATTTTGTATGCGGTTTTATTGGTTCGGGTAAAACTACCTATTCCAAGGAGCTTGCAAATAAGCATGGAGCTTTTCGCTTCTCCATTGATGAATGGATGATTCCTTTATATGGTGAACATATGGAGCGTGAAGTCTTCGACAGTCGCTTGGCTACGCTTCAAGATTTATTCAAAGAGTCTGCTCTCCAGCTTTTTGCTCTCGGTGTTCCGGTTATTTTCGATTTTGGTTTCTGGCGTAAAGCTGACCGAGACACTTTTACGAGCTGGGCATCAGAAGTGGGCGTTGAGAGTGAAGTTCACTATCTTGATGTTCCATTCGAAATATGCCAACAAAGGGCATTTTCACGTAATTCAGACTTGGATGGTAAGTCGTATGAAATGACACCTGAAATGTTGAAATTGTTCTGGTCTTGGTTTGAAATACCGGTGTCGAATGAAAATGTCATTTTGGTTCATCGGGATGCTCAACCACGCTTATAACAAACAATTCAAGTGGATTCTCAACGCGTGGCAGTTTTACTATGCGTTGAGTAAAGTGCTTTACGGTGCAATGCAGTGGCTTGGTCAGTGCGTTGTTCACCACTTAATTGGGCGTTATGCAACTCAGGTAAATTTAGGGGTTCAATCTTTTTAGATTTCTCCGGTCATTCGTTTTGTATTGTCGGCAAATAAGCATTTTTACCCTCAGATTCGTGGTTAACTCAAGCCGTAAAACAAGCAAGGTTCTTTGTTTGCCTCAATCAGTTTTAGCGCTGGTTTGTTGTCAATTCAGCGTGCGTAAAGTGTGGAAAGGGCAAGTTAATCGAGCATTTCGCATTTTCTGAAAGTCTTGCTTGTTGAGTTTTCTTATTTATCGCAGTTCTTGCTTGGGTTGATTCTTGAATCACTCAGCCATTGCAATTGTGGTTTTTGGTCGTGTAAAGTCGATTTATCTCATTGAATTTGCATAACAAACGGCTCAAGAGGGATTGCCAACGCGTGGTGACTTTAGTGCAAAATTGAAGTTCAGTGTTTACGGTGTGTTTTTTGAGTTCGATGGTGCGTTGTCAACCCCTTAGCCGGGCGTTATGTTCTCGAACCGCATTCAACATGGGAGTTGTATTGAAACTTTTATATAAATATATGTCGAACCCTGAGTACTTTTTGAAAGAAGGCTATATCAGAGCAACTCAATTGTCGGCACTAAATGATCCATTTGAAGCAACCTATTGTAAAGAGGCTCTGTCTGATCTCAGTCCTTATTTCGAAATATGTGAGTCTCCAGACGAGCTGATCTCTTATATTGAGGAAAATAAAAGTAGAATCGGTGTTATTAGCTTAACTGAAGCTAAAGATAATTTACTAATGTGGTCTCACTATGCTAACGAGCATAAAGGTGCAGTTATCGGTTTTTGGGCTCAATCTGCTTTTAATGGCAATATGTTTACCCATTTACATGAGCCACAGATAAATTCAACTAGTTTATTTGACGGTTTTGGCATGTTTCGTGGCGAGTGTCTTCCTGTTATGTACCGAAAACAGCCTAGATACCGTGTTGATCGATTTGACTTTGATTACTCTAATATCTCTGCGGAAGGTCAAGATCGTATTTTATTTGAAATTTTTCAACAGAAAAGCGATGAATGGATATACGAAAAAGAGCATCGTGTGACTCTTCGTCTAGATCAAGCAGACAAAGTCATTGTTTCCGATATTCACCGTTTAAAAAATAAACATGTGTTAAACAAACTACTTACTATTGGTAGCGAAGATAGTTATGGTAGATTTACTGTGTATCTGGATAAGCTATCTTATGAAATAGAACGAGAAGTCTATGCCAATAACTTAGCTCAGCTTAGCGATGATCCTAGCAGTCTATACCTTTTTAAAGTAGGTCATGCTAAGTCTATAATCTACGGTCTTAATGTTAGTGAAAGTACAATAGATAGTTATCAACAATACCTTTATAACTACCCTAATGTAGAGCAGTGGAAAGCTTCACTAAATCGAGACTTTTACACTTTAAAGTTCAGCGAAATGGATCGAACATAACAAACAATTTAAGAGGGATTCCCAACGCTTGGCATTTTTGCTTCTACTTCAATTTTAGTGTTTACGGCACAATGCTTTAGGTTGGGTGGTGGCGTTGCTCACCCCTTAATTGGGCGTTAAATTACAAGGATAGTTCAGTGGAAATAAAGGAAATTAATTCAACCTCTAGCGTCTCAGTTCAGTTAAATTCATTGCTTATAGATTGTGTTGAGAGTGGTGCTTCAGTCGGTTTTTTAACTCCGATCGACAGAGAAGAAA
>NZ_CAWMCN010000137.1:0-1232 GCF_963865925.1 Vibrio sp. ZOR0018
TTTCTTCTCTGTCGATCGGAGTTAAAAAACCGACTGAAGCACCACTCTCAACACAATCTATAAGCAATGAATTTAACTGACCTGAGACGCTAGAGGTTGAATTAATTTCCTTTATTTCCACTGAACTATCCTTGTAATTTAACGCCGCATTAAGGTGTGAGTGACGCTTGGCTATACTTGAGCGAAGCGAAACTGCCAAGCGTTACGAATCACTCTTAAATGCTTTGTTATGCGAATTTTTCAACTCTGCTGACTGAATAGTTGTGCTAATTAGCTCTTCAAAAAGTTCTAACTGCCCAGCTGGAATTAATTGATTCTGAATAGCTTTTCGTTTATCTGAGTCAAAAAGCCGCTCTGCCACCCAACCAATGAGATACACCAATGAAAGGCAACCTCCGGCAGTGGCTATGTTACCTTCTACTACTAAAGGCAGATCCTGAACGTCTCCTCCCATCTTTTGTAGAACACTTTTAGCATCTGGATTCGTGGTTAATGGCTTACCTTTTAGTAAACCGAGTTCATGAAGGATGAATGAACCAGCACAAATCGAGCCAATTAGCTGTTTGTTTGGGTCGAGGCTCAATGCTGACATAAATTCAGCTTCTTTCATCGCTGCTGGAATACCACGTTTACCACTAGTGATAAGAACGACATCTTGGTTAGTCACCTCTGAAATATGTCCGTCAGTTCTAACTTTCATGCCAAGGTGGGAATGATGTTCTGGTTTAGTTCCCAGTATGCTGACCGTCCAACTATCGGTTGTTCTCCCAAGCAAGTCATACATAAGAAAAAAGTCTACATCTGTGAAATCATCAAATATAACAACGCCAACTTTGTACATAAATTTCTATTCCTTTCGCTGACCTCATGAATCGCATAACGCCCGCTTAAGGGGCAGACAACGCTACTACTAACTTTCCGCATAACACCTTAATCACAAAAACCAACGCATAGTAAAAATACCACGCGTTGGCTGTCCCTCTTGAAGCGTTTGTTATAGCGGTGCTTTAGTTGCCCATAGAAATATGATGCGTTGCACACAGTTTATTTCCTGCTGGATCACGTAAATAAGCTAGATACATTTTTCTTTCTCCGCTTACCCTGAGACCTGGAGGATCTTCGCAAGCTACACCGCCATTAGCTAAGCCTGCTGCATGCCATGAATCCACTAACTCTGGGCTACTGACTTTTAAGCCAATTGTCATTCCATTACCATGAGTCGCCAGCTCTCC
>NZ_CAWMCN010000138.1:0-63482 GCF_963865925.1 Vibrio sp. ZOR0018
GGGCTTGAACCCTTACTGGCTGTGCCGTGTCAGTGAGGCGGCATTATAGGGAGAACGAAGATGAGTGCAAGCGGTTTTTAATAAAAAATAAGAAAAACATCTATTTTGTTTAAATAGCAGCCACAAAGCGTCAAAAGAGAGCATTTCGCTCTCTTTTGATAGGCTTTAATCTCTCTCGATCTTAAATAAAAGCGTAGGCATCAGCAAACATGTGATCGCTTTTTGCATTTTTGTATTGGGTAAACTGTTCTCTTGCTGCTCCAGCCATATCAAAACGACCTGCAATATAAATGTCGTACGCTTCTAACGACTCGAAATCATCATTGATCGCTTGGAGTACATTGCCAACCTTGCCATTCCAACCTTCATCAGCCGTTTCAACAACAGGTACAAAGTGGATGTTCTCAAATTGCTGAGCAATCTCACTCAGTTCTGTTTTTGCATAGAGTTGGTAAACGTCTTTTGCTCCCCAGTACAAATAGATAGCGTTACTTTTCTTTTGGCTAATACAGTGATCTAAAATCGAGCGTACATAGCTAAAACCTGTTCCTCCAGCAATGAGTAGTAGAGGGCGCTCATTTTCTTTTACCCACGCATCACCATGAGGTGCATCTATATTGACTAAACCCTTGTTGCTTAATGCCGTTCTCATTTTCTCAACCACTTCCTGTGCATAAGCATTGTGCTCGGCGGCACCAATGTGCAACTCTAGTTCACCAGAACGGCAAGGACTGCTTGCGATAGAAAATGGACGTTTATCTTTCTCACCCATTTCTACCATGAGATATTGCCCAGCTTTAAATGCAAGAACACTTTCAGGTTGGAGGATGATTTTATAAGTATTAGAGGCTAATGGCTCAATTAACTTTACTTTACATTGGGTGGTCATGTTTTTCCTCTGACTTACTCTGCAAAAGTAAGTACTAAGTTACTTGTTGCAAAGGCTTGGCAAGGGAATATCCAACCTTGTCGCTGCTCTTCGTCAGTCAACATAGGTTCTAAGTTATATTCCACTACACCTTCTAATTTTCTGCACATACACATAGCGCATGCACCTATTTGACAACGGTGTGGAAAAGAGATGTTCTTGTTGAGCGCAGCTTCCAACACCGTTGTACCGTCTTGCACTTCAAAAGTATCGCCTTTCGGCAGCAAGATCACCGTATAAGTCATAAAATACCTAGCTCATCCCAGAGCGAGTCTATTTTGGTGACGACCTCGTGATCTTTTTGGATTGGCGTCCCCCACTCTCGCTGAACTTCACCAGAGAGTTTGTTGGTTGCATCCAGCAGGAGCTTGGAACATTGCCCTTCATTAGCTTCTATACGATCAGTATCCCGAGACGGATCCATGCGCGTGGTTATCGCCCAAATCACATCATTCCAATCTCGGATATTCACATCATCATCACAGAGCACAACAAACTTCAGGTTTGAAAATGTCTCTAAAAATGCCCATATCTTTTTTAACAGCTCTTGAGATTGACCAGCAAACGCTTTGTTCATGGATACCATCAAGAAACCATCATTAGAAAATGGCACTAAATAGATATCAACAATCTCAGAATGCTGAGCTCTAAGCTGATCCAAATGCTCAGTTTTGATCTGAGGAGTCGTTGATGGTGATGACTGTTGTCTTGTACCGTCACTCTCAACATCCCATTTAATGGTAGCATCTAAGCCCATTTTGGAGCCTAGCCCCACCACTGGAGAGGCAAAATCAAGTGAATCAATCGGTGTATGTTCGATGAATAAAGTGTCTCGGACTGGGTCCATATGTGTTGTCATTGCATTGATAACTGAATTCCAATCACGAGCATCGACTGATTCATCGCACACCACCACATATTTAGTGTACATAAACTGGCGAAGGAACGACCAAACTCCCATCATGACTCGCTTTGCATGACCAGGGTATTGCTTTTTCATCGTCACCACCGCCATTCGATAAGAACAACCTTCCGGCGGTAAATAGAAATCGACGATTTCAGGGAACTGTTTTTGGAGTATAGGTACAAACACTTCATTTAACGCAACACCAAGCACAGCTGGTTCATCAGGTGGGCGTCCGGTATAAGTGCTATGGTAGATAGGATTGCTGCGCATTGTGATATGCGTAACCGTAAAGACACGATGCTTTTCAACTTCATTATAGTAACCCGTGTGATCACCATAAGGCCCTTCGTCAGCATATTCGTTTGGATCTATGTAGCCTTCCAGCACAATTTCCGCACTAGCAGGCACATCTAGATCATTACTGAGCGATTTAACCACTTCTGTTTTACTGCCTCGTAGCAATCCCGCAAAAGCATATTCAGAAAGCGTATCTGGCACTGGTGTCACCGCGCCTAAAATGGTTGCAGGATCAGCACCAAAAGCCACTGAAACTGGGAAATTCTCTCCGGGGTGAGTGTCCATCCAATCTCTTAAATCTAGAGCACCACCACGATGCGCCAACCAACGCATAATGACTTTGTTTTTACTGAGTTTCTGTTGGCGATAAATCCCGAGATTTTGTCGCTTCTTGTTTGGCCCTTTAGTGATGGTCAGCCCCCAAGTCAGAAGAGGAGCAACATCATCGGCCCAACAACTCATCACTGGGATTTTGTCTAAGTCAACATCGTTGCCCTGCCAAACAATCTCCTGGCAAGGAGCCTTGCGTAGTCGTTTGGTTGGCATGTTGAGCACTTGCTTAAATAAAGGCAATTTATCGATAGCATCTTTGAAGCCCTGTGGTGGCTCGGGCTCTTTGAGATAAGCCAGTAATTTGCCGACTTCCCTTAACTCTTGGACCTCTTTACGCCCCATGCCGATCGCGACGCGTTTTGCGGTGCCAAACAAGTTAGTGAGCACGGGAACCGTATAACCGATCGGGTTTTCAAATAGCAAGGCAGGACCTGCGGCACGCAAAGTGCGGTCGCTAATTTCCGTCATTTCATAATGAGGGTCAATCGGGCAAGTAATGCGTTTTAGTTGGCCTGTTTTTTCCAGATGGTCAACAAATTCACGTAAATCCTTAAAGCTCATAGGCCTACTACATCGCTGATTAAACTGCAGGCAGTATAACAAAAACAACCCATTAACGATCCCCAAATTTCATAGGGTTATTGAGAGAGGGCTTGCAAAATACCACGACTTTTCACCTGAGAATTACTCACCAGTAAATCCTTTAGCCAGCGGCTGTGTCCCTGCTCGACCAAAGCACTGGCCACTAAATTGACCTCTTCATTGATTGACATTTTGGCTATCAGAAAGTCGCGGATATCAGAACGCATGGGGCTGATGCGAACTAATGCCTTAATCGCTTGTACTTTTAAACTTGGATTTTCACTGGCGGCCATGATCTGTTTTATCGCAAATTCATCGCTTACGCTGGCTAATCGTGTGAGTTCCTGCTGAATGGAGAAATCGACCCGCATCAGCCACAGGAGTTTATAGATTTTAGGATCTTCACTAACTTGAGCTAATCGAACCATCACTTGTGTGGAAGGCAACCACCCGGTCACTGGCTCTGATGTCAGTTGCTCAGTGAGCGCAACCAAAGCACTTGGGGATAGTGTATCTAACTCGCGGATCAGTAACGTTTCGCGAATTTTTACTTGATATTGAGTCCCTGACAACCATGTTTGCAGTACTAGCTCTTGGCGCTCCGCCTTCACCAAGAAGTCGAGAATGGTTTGTTCCTGCCGCCAACGCTTTAATAAACGGCTGGCTATCACAGAAGAGTCAAAAGCTGGAGTTGAGAATTCATAGCCTTGTTCTTTTTCAACAACTTGGTAAGTGGGTGCAAGCGCTTGCTGCTCTTCAATGAATATCACCATATTCGGCGTTAGGGCGAGATCCAACTGCTCGATTTTTTGCAGCAACAGAAAACGTGCGGCTTCTTGCGGTAATAGCGCTAAACGTTGTAATGAAAAACGCAAAGAATCAAATTCATCATGTACCGCGTACTGCAATAGCTCTGCACTTTTATGGCGAATTTGTTCTTCCTGAAGCCATTTTTGAGCTGTATCAGACGTTATTTCTATAGAGGCAGCACTTGGCCACGCACAAAATAAAAATAGCGAGAGGAGAAGCGACGACAACATTCCTTGTTGCATTTTAACCTCCTTGTAACATTTGGCCTATTGTGGAAGGTTAATGGGTCAAATGCAAACAAAAACGCCACCGATAAATGGTGGCGTTGGTCATACTAAACTTAGCGTCTATTATTGACGGCGCATCGCATCAAAAAACTCATCATTGGTTTTCGTCATCGCGAGCTTATCAATTAAGAATTCCATTGCGTCACTTTCACTCATTGGGTGAACGATCTTACGCAGAATCCACATTTTTTGTAACTCATCAGGCTTAGTAAGCAACTCTTCACGACGAGTACCGCTGCGGTTGAAGTCGATAGCAGGGAAGACACGTTTTTCCGCAATTTTACGGTTAAGGTGCAATTCCATGTTACCTGTACCTTTAAACTCTTCGTAGATAACTTCATCCATTTTAGAGCCAGTATCAACCAGTGCCGTCGCAATAATCGTTAAACTACCGCCTTCTTCTACATTACGAGCCGCACCAAAAAAGCGCTTAGGACGTTGCAATGCGTTAGCATCCACACCACCAGTCAACACTTTGCCAGATGACGGGATCACAGTGTTGTAGGCGCGAGCTAAACGTGTGATGGAATCAAGCAGGATAACGACATCTTTCTTATGCTCAACCAAACGTTTTGCTTTTTCGATCACCATTTCTGCCACTTGTACGTGGCGTGAAGCTGGCTCATCGAACGTAGAAGCAACCACTTCGCCTTTCACAAGGCGTTGCATTTCCGTTACTTCTTCAGGACGTTCGTCAATCAGTAGCACCATCAACACACAATCAGGATGGTTGTTAGCAATACTTTGCGCGATATTTTGTAGCAACATGGTTTTGCCCGCTTTTGGCGGAGCAACAATCAAACCACGCTGGCCTTTACCAATCGGAGAGGCAAGGTCTAGAACTCGTGCCGTAATGTCTTCTGTCGAGCCATTACCACGCTCCATGATCATACGTTCATTGGCATGCAGTGGAGTTAAGTTCTCAAATAAAATCTTGTTACGTGCATTATCCGGTTTGTCGTGGTTAACGGTGTTAACTTTTAACAATGCGAAATAACGTTCGCCTTCTTTTGGTGGGCGAATTTTGCCGGATACTGAGTCACCGGTGCGTAAGTTGAAACGGCGAATTTGGCTTGGTGATACGTAGATATCATCAGGGCCAGCTAAATATGAACAGTCGGCGCTACGTAAGAAACCAAAACCGTCTTGAAGAATTTCCAAGACCCCATCACCAAATATATCTTCACCACTTTTTGCGTGCGCTTTTAGGATGGAGAAGATGATGTCTTGTTTTCTTAGACGCGCTAGGTTTTCGAGGCCTAGGCTCTCACCAAGTTTCACAAGATCAGACACAGGTCTGTTCTTCAATTCTGTTAGATTCATTGTGGTGGATACTTGTTTAGTCAAAATAGGATCTATTTTCTAGTTAAGATGGATTTTGGTCTCAGGATCGACCAAGAAGTGAACACTTGTCTAATTAACGTGCGATAAACTAGCACTAAATAATAGCCTAGTCTAGAGTTTGTTTCTTTTCAAAAAAACAAAGCCGTGCATCAGAAAATGTACGGCTTTGCGATACCTGTTATAGGTTTGCGTCCAAAAACTCTTTCAATTGAGTTTTTGATAACGCACCAACTTTCGTTGCAGCGACGTTGCCATTTTTGAACAGCAGCAAGGTTGGGATGCCACGAATACCAAACTTAGGTGGAGTACCTGCGTTGTGGTCGATATTTAATTTACCGATAGTCAGTTTGCCTTCGTACTCGCTAGCGATTTCATCCAAAATTGGCGCAATCATCTTACAAGGACCACACCATTCTGCCCAAAAATCAACAAGAACAGGGCCTGCAGCTTTGATTACATCGTTCTCAAAACCATCATCTGTAAGCTGCAAAATCTTATCGCTCATCTTCCACTCCAATATGTTTTTCTGCACTGATTATAAGCTAACCAGTAAATAGATGCTCTATTGGAATGTATTTACTTTCGTATTGCAAGCTTAAGCTGATATTCTATGGCGATGAAAAAGACACATATCACAGAGCAAAAGTTCGCCGATTTGGGATTACATCCTCAAGTTGTTGAAGGATTGGAAAAAAAAGGGTTCGATTACTGTACCCCGATCCAAGCCTTGGCGTTGCCGGTACTGCTCACCGGCCAAGACATTGCAGGCCAGGCCCAAACAGGGACTGGTAAAACACTTGCGTTTCTCGCTGCTACTTTTAACCACTTACTAACAACCCCTGAACATGAAGGGCGAAAACCGACGCAGCCGCGTGCCATTATTATGGCCCCGACTCGTGAGTTAGCGATTCAAATTTATAACGACGCCGAACCTCTGATTGCCAGCACTGGCATCAAAGCCGCGCTGGCTTACGGTGGTGAAAGCTACGATAAGCAATTGTCTAAGCTGCAAGATGGTGTCGACATATTGATCGGTACAACAGGACGTATCATCGATTTCTACAAACAACACGTGTTTAACTTGAATAATATTCAAGCTGTAGTGCTGGATGAAGCTGATCGCATGTTTGACCTTGGTTTTATCAAGGACATTCGTTTTCTGTTTCGCCGTATGCCAGAACCTAAAGAGCGCCTGAACATGCTGTTTTCAGCCACGCTTTCTTATCGCGTTCAAGAGTTGGCGTTCGAGCACATGCATAACCCTGAGCACGTGGTTGTTGAACCAGAACAAAAAACTGGCCATCGCATCCAAGAAGAGCTGTTCTACCCGTCTAACGAACATAAGATGGCGCTATTACAGACACTGATAGAACAAGACTGGCCAGATCGCGCCATCATTTTTGCCAACACAAAACACCGCTGCGACTCTATTTGGGGTCATTTAGCTGCAGATGGGCACCGTGTCGGCCTACTAACGGGTGATGTACCGCAGAAGAAACGTGAAAAGATCCTTGAGCAATTTACTACCGGTGATGTCGACATTCTTGTTGCAACCGACGTGGCAGCGCGAGGCTTACACATTCCTCAAGTCACACACGTATTCAACTACGACTTACCTGATGACTGTGAAGACTACGTGCACCGTATTGGTCGTACAGGTCGCGCAGGAGAGAGTGGTCACTCGATTAGTTTTGCCTGTGAAGAGTACGCCATTAACCTAACCGCGATTGAAGAGTACACCGGGCACGCAGTTCCTGTTTCTGATTACGATGCATCGGCGTTGATTGAAGACTTACCGCCGCCAATTCGTCTGCGTTCTCGTAATCCTCAGCAGCGCCGTACTAATAACAATGGCCCTCGTACTGGCAACCGTAAGCCACAAAGTCGTCGCCCACGTCAACCGCATCAAAGTAATAAGGGTTCGTAATCCATTTATGAGTAAAGCCGTCTCCTCGCCGCTCTACGCTGCCATCGACCTTGGGTCGAACAGTTTTCATATGCTCATCGTGCGTCATATTGATGGCAGTGTACAAACGATGGCCAAAATAAAGCGCAAAGTACGCTTGGCCGCCGGGTTAGATGATAACAACGCTCTTAGCCAAGAAGCGATGCAGCGAGGATGGGACTGCCTCAGTTTATTTGCGGAACGACTGCAAGATGTACCCGCCAGCAATATCCGTATTGTTGGCACTGCCACACTGCGTACAGCCACCAACGTTGAACTGTTTTTAACTCAAGCCAACCAAATACTCGGCCACCCCATTCAGGTTATTTCCGGTGAAGAAGAGGCGGCTACTATCTATAAAGGAGTGGCGCACACTTCAGGTGGCTTAGGACGACGCTTGGTTGTCGATATTGGTGGGGCCAGTACTGAACTCATCATTGGTGAAGGGTTCGATGCCAAAGCGTTAACCAGTTTAAAAATGGGCTGCGTCACTTGGCTTGAGCGCCATTTTAAAGACAGACAACTTAACGCGGCTAACTTTAATCGAGCGATCGATGCGGCAAAACAGACGTTAGCGCCTATCCTTGAACAATACTCACAGTTAGGTTGGGATGTGTGCGTGGGTGCCAGTGGCACAGTACAAGCGTTGCAAGAAATTATGCTAGCGCAAGGGATGGATGAGGTGATCACTCATACCAAACTAAAACGCTTGCAAAAACAAGCGATGCTCGCCGATCACTTGGAAGAGCTTGATATTGAAGGCTTAACTTTAGAGCGAGCGTTAGTTTTCCCAAGTGGCCTCTCGATTTTAATTGCCATCTTTGAACTGCTCGAGATTGAATCGATGACTTTAGCTGGCGGCGCATTGCGTGAAGGCTTAGTGTATGAAATGGTCGAAGAGCTGCGCCAAGATGACATTCGAACGCGTACCATCAATAGCGTTCAGGTGCGATATCAAATTGATGTTGACTACGCCAAGCAAGTGGCTCAACTTGCCCAATCGCTGCTCAAACAGTGTGGGGGGGAAGATTGGATTGCGGAACCGCAAGCTGAAATGCTGCTCACTACCGCTGCACAATTGCATGAAATAGGGTTAGCGATTGATTTAAAAAAAGGCGGTGAACACAGCGCCTACCTGTTACAAAACCTCGACTTACCCGGCTATACCCGTGCACAGAAACACTTTCTAGGCGAAATTGCTCGTCGTTATCGCGAGCAGCTCTCTTCATTGCCAGAGCAGTACGCTCTGTCGGGCAACAGCGCCAAACGGGTGTTACGTTTACTGCGCCTTGCCGTATTGCTCAGCCATCGTCGTAACGAGGCACTACAGCCTAAATTTACACTGCAAGCTCAAGGTGACCAACTGACTCTTCGGTTATCCGCCAAATGGTTAGCGGCCAATCCTCTCACCACCGCCGAGCTGGATATTGAAGCAAACCGTCAAAGCGACATTGGTTGGCCACTCATTATCGACCCATCATAGTTATAAGATGCAGACACATAAAAAAGCCCGAGCAGCACTTGCTCGGGCTTTGATTTTCTCTCTTCCTAGTATAATAGCTTGCTACCCCACTACTGAACATTTCAACTACTGAGCATTGATCCCAACGGTTCGAAAATCAGGGTTGACCGCTGTCAGCTTCCGGATCAAGTAATTGAGCAGCACACCGTACATCGGCACAAACAGGCCTAAACTGATCACCAGTTTAAAACCATAATCAACCAAGGCAATTTCGGTCCAATGTTCAGCCATGAACGGATCGGGGCTTTGATAGAAAGCAATCGCAAAAAAAGCGACCGTGTCTAATGCATTACCAAATAACGTAGAACATGTTGGCGCAACCCACCACTGCTTCATCTGGCGCAGACGATTAAACACATGCACATCCATAATTTGCCCTAGCAAATACGCCATAAAACTGGCAATCGCAATACGAGCAACAAACAGATTAAACTCATGAAGCTGAGCAAGCCCTTGGAATTGACCTTCAAAAAATAGCACCGAGAGTGCATAAGAAACAATCAAAGCCGGTAACATCACTAAGAAAATGATTTTACGAGCCAACGCTGCACCAAAAATGCGTACAGTGAGATCCGTTGCCAGAAAAATGAATGGGAAAGTAAATGCGCCCCAAGTGGTATGTAAACCGAATACAGTAAAGGGCAGCTGAACCAGATAATTGCTTGATGCAATAATGATCAAATGAAATAGCACTAAAAGTGCCAAAGCTTTGCGCTGCTGCGCAAGGGTAAAGTAACTCATTGTGTACCTTTTTAGTTTGTTTTGGGGGCGAGGGAACCCAAATCGAAGAATTAGTCTTGCATTAATTTATAGGCTTACCACGCGATCATATCCAAATCACGAGCTCAGCGGCGGGCGATTATACAGCAATAAACCCCCTCGACAAGCCTTGAAATAAGAGCAAACGTTTACCCATTGAAGAAAATATCACCGTTTTAAAATTCCCCTTTCACAGCTAAAGGCCGACCTTTTTGTTGTAGACATCCATGGGAACGTGCTACTCTTCGCCTCCATTTTTTCTGGCCTTATTTTCATTTTCTAGGATGAAACTCTCTGGGTCAGTGCTATCTTTTAACATGCTGATAGACGCAAATATCAGTATTCAATCCTAACCTAACGTGGAACAGAACAGATGGGCAAAGGTACTCTTTATATCGTCTCTGCACCCAGTGGTGCAGGCAAATCAAGCTTGATCTCTGCGATGTTGGAAACCAACCCAACCTATGCGATGAAAGTCTCTGTTTCACATACCACACGCGGCATGCGCCCGGGCGAACAAGATGGTGTTCACTACCATTTTGTGCAAAAAGAGCTGTTTGAAGAGTTGATTGCTAAAGGTGAATTTCTCGAACATGCTGAAGTATTTGGCAACTACTACGGCACCTCTAAGGTATGGATTGAAAATAACCTCAACAAAGGCATTGACGTTTTTCTTGATATTGACTGGCAAGGCGCGCGTCAAATACGCGACAAAATGCCTGATGCAAAAAGTGTGTTTATCCTTCCTCCTTCAAAAGAAGAATTGGAACGCCGCTTGAATGCTCGTGGTCAAGACAGTGAAGCCGTCATTGCTAAACGTATGAATGAAGCTCAAGCTGAAATCTCGCATTACACCGAATACGACTATGTCATCATAAATGATGATTTCGATGTGGCATTAATGGATTTCAGAGCTATTTTACGTGCTGAACGATTGAAGCAAGACAAGCAAGCTGCTAAATATAACAGCATGCTCAACGCGCTACTGGCGGAATAATCACCCGCTCAAACAAGGCAAAGTCTATCGCTAGTATAAACAAAGATTAGACTGTATACTTTCTCGTCATTTAAAAATTTTTAGTTAACTATTTGGAGTTCTCATGGCACGCGTAACTGTTCAAGACGCTGTTGAAAAAGTGGGCAATCGTTTCGACCTAGTTCTGATTGCGGCTCGCCGCGCTCGTCAAATGCAAACTGGCGGTAAAGATTCATTGGTGCCAGAAGAGAACGATAAGCCAACCGTTATCGCTCTGCGCGAAATCGAAGAAGGTCTTATCACGAAAGATGTGCTTGATGCTCGTGAGCGCCAAGAGCAGAAAGAGCAAGAAGCCGCAGAATTGGCCGCCGTAAGCAGCATCGCTCACAACCGTTAATTCTGCCATTCAAATTCAACAACCTTCCGGGCCTATAATTTGTATCTATTTGATAGCCTTAAAGACGTTGTCCAAGAATACCTAACAGAGCCTCAAATTGAGGCTCTGCGTCAATCTTATGTGGTCGCACGTGAAGCCCATGAAGGGCAAACCCGTTCTAGCGGCGAACCTTACATTATTCACCCTGTTGCAGTTTCTCGAATTTTGGCTGATATGCGCCTTGATTTGGAAACGCTACAAGCAGCGTTATTACATGATGTCATCGAAGATTGCGATGTCACTAAAGACGATCTTGAAGCGCAATTTGGTCACGCCGTGGCGGAATTGGTGGACGGGGTTTCTAAACTCGACAAGTTGAAATTTCGTGATCGTAAAGAAGCCCAAGCCGAGAACTTTCGTAAGATGGTGCTGGCAATGGTGCAAGACATTCGCGTTATTCTCATCAAACTTGCTGACCGCACACACAATATGCGTACCCTTGGCGCATTGCGCCCGGATAAAAAGCGCCGTATTGCCCGTGAAACGTTAGAGATTTACGCGCCTCTTGCTCACCGCTTAGGGATTCATAACATCAAGACTGAGCTAGAAGAGCTTGGCTTTGAAGCATTGTACCCGAATCGTTATCGCGTATTGAAAGAAGTGGTAAGATCCGCTCGCGGTAACCGCAAAGAGATGATCCAACGCATCCACAGTGAAATTGAAGGCCGCTTGCAAGATTTCGGTTTGAAAGCACGCGTGGTCGGCCGTGAAAAGAACCTGTTCTCCATCTATAACAAGATGAAAACCAAAGAGCAGCGCTTTCACACCATTATGGACATCTACGCTTTTCGAGTCGTGGTCGACACTGCAGATACTTGTTATCGTGCATTAGGCCAAGTTCATAGCTTGTACAAACCTCGCCCGGGGCGTATGAAAGATTACATCGCCGTGCCCAAAGCGAACGGCTACCAATCTTTGCATACCTCGATGGTCGGCCCACACGGCGTCCCAGTTGAAGTGCAGATCCGCACTGAAGACATGGAACAGATGGCCGACAAAGGTGTTGCTGCTCATTGGTCTTACAAAGGTAATGGCGAACGCACTGGCACCACCGCGCAAATTAAAGCACAGCGCTGGATGCAAAGCCTACTTGAGCTACAACAAAGCGCTGGCAACTCGTTTGAGTTTATTGAGAACGTTAAGTCGGATCTTTTCCCTGATGAAATCTACGTCTTCACCCCCAAAGGCCGCATCGTTGAGCTGCCTGTCGGGGCAACTGCGGTTGATTTTGCCTACGCGGTACACACCGATGTCGGTAATACCTGTGTTGGAGCTCGTGTTGATCGAAACCCTTATCCGTTAAGTAAATCACTGAAAAACGGCCAAACGATTGAAATCATCAGCGCACCTGGGGCTCGCCCTAATGCCGCTTGGCTCAACTATGTGGTCACGTCTCGCGCTCGTACTAAGATACGTCAAGTGCTTAAAACCATGCGCCGTGAGGAATCGATCACACTTGGTAGGCGTTTGCTCAATCACGCGCTGGGTGATCTTTCACTCAGTGACATCAGTGACGAGAACATTAAACATGTGATTGGTGAGCTTAAAATGGCCACGGTCGATGATCTGCTGGCCGCGATTGGTTTAGGCGAACTGATGAGTATTGTCATTGCGCGTCGTCTGCTTGGCGATGCTGATGAGCTGACCGAAGTGGAAAGCAATGATGGCAAACCGAAAAAGAAACTGCCGATCCGCGGCGCTGAAGGTATTTTGCTCACGTTTGCTAACTGCTGCCACCCCATCCCAGACGATCACATCATTGCGCATGTATCTCCGGGTCGTGGTTTAGTGGTGCATCGTGAAACCTGCCCTAATGTTCGTGGCTACCAAAAAGAGCCGGATCGTTACATGGCGGTTGAGTGGTCTAAAGATTACGACCAAGAGTTCATCACCGAACTGAAAGTGGACATGCAAAACCACCAAGGTGCGTTAGCGGAACTGACGAATGTAATCTCGAAAACAGGTTCCAACATTCATGGCCTCTCCACCGAGGAGCGTGATGGACGTTTGTATACTGTCACTGTGCTGCTGACCACCAAAGATCGCATTCACTTAGCAAACATCATGAAAAAAATTCGTGTGATGCCTCATGCACTGAAAGTGCGACGCCGGAAAAATTAAACTATCCAAATAAATAAAACCCCTTGCGGCTAACCACTCATGGGGTTTTTTATTTTCCGACACCCTACCCCCATCTTGCATTTTAGGCGTCACTATTCAAATTAACCGATGGTCTGCCGCTTATCGACCATTACATGATTTTATGCTGTACAAAAAAACAGTTCGATGGTTGAATAATAGATAACGATACTGTTAATGAGCCCTGTTATGTCACAGCTACTGTCCGCGATTCCTCTCACCTCACTCTCTGGCGTGGGCGCTAAAGTGGCTGAAAAACTGGAAAAGGTTGGCTTAATCAGTGTGCAAGATCTGCTGTTCCATCTCCCTTTACGTTATGAGGACCGCACACGGATCTACCCTATTGCTAAATTGCATCCCGGGCTTTGGGCCGCCGTGCAAGGTAAAGTCATGGCGGTGGATACGGTTTTTGGCAAACGCAAAATGCTCACAGTAAAAATAAGCGATGGTAACGGCACCATTACGCTGCGTTTTTTTAACTTTACGGCTGGGATGAAAAACAATTTTGCTGAAGGTAAGTTAGTGCACGCTTACGGTGAAATTAAGCGTGGTGGATTCGGCCTTGAAATTGTTCATCCTGATTATAAATTTTATGCTCCTCAGCAACAGCCAGATGTCGAAGCTAACTTAACACCCGTTTACCCAACAACCGATGGCCTGCGCCAACTCACACTACGCACACTCACTGATCAAGCATTAAGTTTACTCGACAAAGCCGCCGTACAAGAATTGCTACCTGCCGGGTTGTATGATCACCAAATTACGCTCTCTGAAGCGCTGCACATCATTCACCGGCCGCCACCGGGCATTAACCTGCAACTGTTTGATGAAGGGAAACACCCGGCGCAGGTTCGCTTAATTATGGAAGAGCTGTTGGCGCAAAACCTCTCCATGCTGGCTGTACGCCATCAAGGCCAGCAAGATATCGCATTGCCGCTGGCTGGGTCTGGCACACTCAAACAACAACTGCTTGCACAACTGCCTTTCTCTCCCACTAAAGCACAAACACGTGTTGTGACAGAGATCGAAGCCGATCTGGCACAAGCTCACCCCATGATGCGTTTAGTACAAGGTGATGTGGGCTCAGGGAAAACCCTGGTCGCTGCATTAGCCGCCGCACGTGCTATCGAACATGGCTATCAAGTAGCATTAATGGCACCGACGGAATTGCTGGCCGAGCAGCACGCAATTAACTTTGCCAACTGGTTTGAAGCAATGGGCATCCAAGTCGGCTGGCTGGCGGGTAAATTAAAAGGCAAAGCGAAAGAAACAGAACTGGCTCGCATTGCCAGCGGTGAGGCAAAAATGATAGTGGGTACTCACGCTCTTTTCCAAGAACAAGTTGAATTTCATCACCTTGCGCTCGTCATCATTGATGAACAACACCGCTTTGGTGTCCACCAGCGTTTAGAACTGCGTGAGAAAGGAGCGAAGCAAGGCGCGTATCCGCACCAGTTAATCATGACCGCAACGCCGATCCCACGAACTTTAGCGATGACTGCTTACGCTGATTTAGAAACCTCCGTTATTGATGAACTGCCACCGGGACGAACGCCCATTCAAACTGTCGCAATCCCAGATACAAAGCGTGATGATATCGTCGAGCGCGTACGTCATGCCTGTTTGAGTGAAGGAAAACAGGCTTATTGGGTCTGTACTTTGATTGATGAGTCTGAGGTGCTAGAAGCGCAAGCCGCCGCCGACACAGCGCAAGAACTACAACGCACTCTGCCCGATGTCAAAATCGGTTTGGTGCATGGCCGAATGAAGCCGAGCGAAAAACAAGCGGTGATGCAAGCCTTTAAAAACAATGAACTGCACTTGCTGGTTGCCACAACGGTGATTGAGGTTGGCGTTGACGTGCCGAATGCGAGCTTGATGATCATCGAAAATCCTGAGCGTTTGGGCTTAGCACAGTTGCACCAATTACGCGGCCGCGTAGGGCGAGGCTCTGTCGCCAGCCACTGCGTATTGCTTTACCATGCACCGCTATCGAAAACCGCGCAAAAACGCTTGGGTGTACTGCGTGAGAGCAATGACGGTTTCGTAATTGCTCAGCGAGACTTAGAAATTCGCGGTCCGGGGGAGCTGCTTGGTACCAAACAGACCGGCCTCGCGGATTTCAAAATTGCGGATTTAGTCCGTGACCAACGTTTAATTCCTGAAGTACAGCGCATTGCTCGCTACTTACACGACCATTATCCAAGCCACGCGACCGCCATTATCGATCGCTGGTTAGGAGAGAAGGACATCTACGCCAAAGCATAAGATTGTTCGTTCTGTATTCCCCTCTCCCTTACACAGCAAAGCAAACGTTTGCTTTCTTGCGTAAACCCTCTATAATTTCGCCAATTTTTTTAGTGAACTACTCACTTATCCAGTCCGAGCAGATTCTGATTAACAGCAATCACAGATGACGTGTCTGCTCCACTTAGTGCTCCCACTCAGCGAACGCTAAGACAACAACGCACCATTAGGAAAACAGTATGACTATCCACAACGCTTCGCGTAAGTCTGATTTGGTTTATCAACTCAACGATAGGCCACCGCTACCCCAAACCATTTTCGCCGCTTTACAACATTTGCTAGCCATGTTTGTTGCGGTCATCACCCCTTCGCTCATTATTTGCCAAACACTTGGTGTTTCTGCCGAACAGACCAACACCATCATCAGCATGTCGCTGTTTGCATCTGGCTTATCCTCCTTTATCCAGATCCGCACCATTGGCCCGATTGGCTCCGGTTTACTTTCTATCCAAGGCACCAGTTTTAACTTTCTTGGGCCAATTATTGGCGCAGGCTTGTCATTAAAAGCGGGTGGTGCAGATATCAGCACTATGATGGCGGCGATCTTTGGCACCATTTTAGTCGCTTCTTTTGCTGAAATCCTATTATCACGAGTGCTGCAATACGCGCGCCGCGTGATCACGCCGCTGGTGTCGGGCATTGTGGTCACCCTGATAGGCTTAACACTGGTACAAGTTGGTTTAGTTTCTATGGGTGGCGGCTATGCTGCGCTCAGCGATGGCACTTTTGGCAGCTTAGACAAACTGGCATTGGCGGGAACCGTGCTTGGGCTTATCGTGTTGCTCAACCGCTCAAGTAACCCATACATTCGCGTAGCATCGATTGTGATTGCGATGTTCGTCGGTTATATCATGGCTTACTTGATGGGGATGGTGAACACTGATTCACTGAGTGAGACTGCCCTGATTGCCCTACCAATACCTATGCAGTTTGGTTTAGGTTTTGATTGGTCACTCTTTATTCCTCTGGTACTGATTTTCTTGATCACCGCATTGGAAGCGATTGGTGATATCACCGCCACTTCCGAAGTGTCGGGCGAGCCTGTCAAAGGGCCGATTTACATGAAGCGTATTAAAGGTGGTGTGCTGGCTGATGGTTTGAACTCCGCGCTGGCGGCGGTCTTTAACAGTTTTCCCAACTCGACCTTTAGCCAAAACAATGGCGTAATTATGCTCACCGGGGTTGCCAGCCGTTATGTGGGTTACTTTATTTCCGCCATGTTGGTGTTGCTCGGCCTGTTCCCAGGCGTGGCAAGCTTTGTACAATTGATTCCTGAACCGGTACTTGGCGGTGCAACCATCGTCATGTTCGGCACCATTGCAGCCGCGGGTGTGCGTATTATTTCCCGTGTGGATCTCGACCGCCGCGCGATTTTAATCATGGCGCTGTCGTTTTCGATGGGGTTAGGCATTGCGCAAAAGCCAGAGATTCTGCAATTTATGCCCGAGTTCATTAAGAGCATTTTTTCATCCGGCGTAGCGGCTGGCGGTATCACCGCCATTTTGCTCAACTTGCTACTGCCAGAAAAATTGCCACGCGAAGAAGAAGAACTCGAAGAGCTCAAAACCAACTGATTGCATGGATGGGCCCAAAAACTTCGGTCAGCAGCCGAAAAGACATAAACCGCAAACACAATGGGCTCAACTGAGCCCATTGTGTTATTTAGTGAATAAGCCCCTATTTGGTCGGGAAGCTCAGTTGCGCTTTGAGTCCACCTTCACTGCGGTTACTCACCACAACGCTGCCATGATGCTGGCTAACAATCCGTTTCACTATCGCCAAACCAAGTCCTGTGCCTTCACTGCCGCGCGCGGTATCACCACGCGTAAAAGGTTCAAACACTTTACTCACTTGGCTAGGATCAATACCCGGGCCATTATCCTCCACACAAACCCAAGCCATTTTGTTATCTGCGGTACTGCCCGTGCTCACCTTAACCCAACCATTGCCATAACGAATGGCGTTCACCACTAAGTTGCTCACCGCGCGTTTAATGGCGATCGCATTGCCAAAGGCTGGCTGCATTGGTAAATGCAGCGCGACATCGATTTTGATCTCGTAGCCCCCTTCGGCAGTGGCGACATCATTGGCGATCTCATTGAGATCAACGGCGGTAAAGGTCTGTTTATTGACGGGTTTAAGGTAGTCCATAAACTGACTGATGATCTCGTTACACTCTTCCGTATCACTGATGATCCCTTCGGCGAGATAACTCTCTTCTGGAGACATCATTTCCGTGGCTAAGCGAATACGAGTCAGCGGCGTACGTAAGTCGTGGCTGATCCCCGCCATCAATAATGAGCGATCCTCTTCAAGCGCTTGGATCCCTTTCGACATTTGATTAAACGCCAACGTCACCGCGCGAATTTCAGAAGCGCCTTTGAGTGGCAATGGTGGCGGATTCTCACCTCGGCCAACGGCTTTGGCGGCTTTTTCTAAGGCAATTAAGGGACGATTTTGCAGACGAATAAACAGCCATCCTCCTAAGACGATCAGTAACGCCATCACCAAACTATTGTGAAATAGTGGCGCAAAATCCTCTTTTTGCAACTCAGAGAGAGGGATGCGTATTAATGACCCCGGAAAAGAGTCCACTTTCATCCATAAAATATAACTCTCTTTACCCAAAATCATCCGCACATCGGTCGGCGAGCCGAGCTCATTGCTCATCTCCTCGCTCATCAAATCAATGCTGATGGCATCGTGATACTCTTGGGCCATCTCACTCTCTTCACTATGAATGGTGACGCCCAATTGTTCTAACACTCGGCGGCGCTGTAAGGCGTCCATTCCCAGCTTCGATGTATTGTTCGCCGCATCATCCAGCATTAAGTTGATCTCATGGCCCAAAATCTTATTGAACTGCTGCAAACTGGGCATCAAAGCATAGTTAAATACGGCGTAATAAGAATACACTTGGCTGGCGATCAGTAATGAAAAGAAGAGCAAAATCGATTGAGTAAAGGAACTGCGAATGCGCATAGGAAAACCCGCTATGAACGTACTATCAAAAAGGCGACAAAAAAGCTCCTGTGGGTTAACCGACAGGAGCTGATTGAAATTTAAGACTCTTTACCATCTGGAACGAAGACGTAACCTAAGCCCCACACCGTTTGTATGTAGCGTGGTTTGCTTGGATCCACTTCAAGCATGCGACGTAAACGCGAGATTTGCACATCAATCGAGCGCTCCATTGCGGAGTATTCACGCCCTCTTGCCATATTCATCAACTTATCGCGCGACATCGGCTCACGCGCATTGGTGACTAAGGTCTTCAATACGGCAAATTCACCGGAAGTGAGCGGCATTGGCTCATCACCACGGAACATTTCGCGGGTACCTAAATTCAAGCGAAACTCACCAAACTCAACCACCGATTCTTCAGCACTTGGCGCGCCGGGGGCTTCAATCACTTGGCGACGTAGCACGGCTTTGATTCGCGCCAGTAGTTCACGCGGGTTAAACGGTTTGGGCAGGTAATCATCCGCACCCACCTCCAAGCCAACAATACGATCCACTTCGTCGCCTTTGGCGGTCAGCATTAAAATCGGCAACATGTTATTGGCGTTACGCAAGCGGCGGCAAATAGACAAACCATCTTCACCCGGTAACATCAAATCAAGCACCATTAAGTGGAAGTTTTCACGAGTGAGCAGGCGATCCATCTGTTCGCTATTGGCGACACTACGCACCAGAAAACCTTGCTCTGACAAGTAACGCTCAAGCAATGCACGTAAACGCGCATCATCATCCACCACTAAAATTTTATAGTTTTCTTGCATCTGAGATCCCACCTAATTCTGAGCTTCAGCCAATATCAAACCGAGCGAGTAAAATGTAACACCGTTGCGGCTAAAATCATGCAAAGAATTGTTAACGTTTATGTCTTTTGTCGCGCTTCGTTGTTAGACACTAAGCGGATGACATCGTTTGTCAGTTCGGCTCTTTATCAAAACGGCCAAAACGATAGCGATAGCCTAAACCAAAGGCAATATCGGTGCTGTTATTGGCATTAAACATATTCTCGACCACAGTAACTTCAATCGCTGAATGGCTCATTTGATAACGATACCCCAAAATAAACTCGGTCGATGGTTTAGAAAAGTCATCCTCCCCCGTTGAAAGGCCTTGATAGAATGAGACCTGCCCAATCAGATAATGGCGTTCTAACCACTGATATCGATAACTGGTACCCATCGACCAAGTGCTCGAATGATACTGGGTTTGGCCTGGTACATTGGTCGGGTTGCGAAAGGTGATAGCCAACAGCGTATCAAGTGCATGCTTACCTCTTCGGTAGCCATAATTGAGCTGCACCGCTTGTTCAAACTCAGACAGGTTGAATATTCCATGGTGTGGATCGTTGTAATAGAGTGAAGCCCCCAGTGACAAACCGTGATGAGGCTTATCCACCAGCTGGTACTGTAAATAGCTGGTCAACGCACGGCTCAATGTCTCGCCTCGGAACGCTTCCTGATCAATGCCGTACTCTGGCATTTGAATGATGAAGCGATCGTTATCGACATCCTCACGCCCGTTTTGATCAATGCCAAACCAGTCATGAAAAGCAAGTGTTAAGCCATCTAAATGATTATTGGCAGCAAAGTTCCAACGATAATTAAGCTCAACCTGCCACTTCGAAGTGAGCTGCCATTTACCGCCCATCGCTATCTGATTCTGGTAATAATCCAGCGTATAATCAGGCGTGATCGCCCAAATGCTGGCGATAGTCGCGCTGGTGTAGAGCTCAACTTCTTCCTCTTGCATCGAAAAGCCGGAGCGAAGTTGTGCAGAAAGGCTATTGGTATGCAGTGGCGATTGCACATAGCTTTGCGCAGGCCCGTAGTCAATATCCGCCCACGCCGAGTGGATGGGAAGAGAAAAGAGAATAAACCAACAAATGCACTTACACTCCGTCATGCATACTCTCCGGCCAAAGCAACCTTTTGAATATATTAGACAATCATTAACGCTTAGTGAGTGACCATATCCCTTAATGATGATCTACCGTACACATTAAGTGTATGCGCTAATTCAGAAATATCATGAGATAGTGCTAACTTTTTCCGCAAGCTAGGGCGTTTTCAAATTCGGATTATCAAATTTTTTTTGAAAATGAATTAAGCAAGAGGCGGTTTCTTGTTTGGACTCAGTCCGTTATCTTAGCGCCATCTCGAATGTTATCTTCCCTAGGAGGGAAAAATGAATATTGTTCAAGCATCGCAAGCGCGCTATTCCACCAAAGCGTTTGACACCAACCGTAAACTGACTGAACAGCAAGTCGCTGATATTAAAGAACTGGTACGCATGAGCGCCTCTAGCGTCAATTCGCAGCCTTGGCATTTTATTTTGGCGGCTAGCGAGGAAGGCAAAACGCGTATCGCCAAAGCGACGCAAGGTCAATTTTCCTTTAACGAACGCAAAATTTTGGATGCGTCTCACGTGATGGTGTTTTGCGCCAAAACCGATATTGATGATCACTACTTATTGACGCTGCTGGAAAACGAAGAGAAAGATGGCCGCTTTGCCAATGAAGAAGCCAAAACAGGCATGCACGGCGGACGCAGCTATTTTGTTAACTTGCATCGAGAAACGCTCAATGACGCCGAACACTGGATGCAAAAACAAGTTTATTTAAATGTTGGAACACTGCTGCTCGGAGCGGCTGCGATGGGCATTGATGCTGTCCCCATTGAAGGGTTTGATGCCGAGGTGCTCAACCAAGAGTTTGGCCTGACTGAAAAAGGGTTCACCAGCTTAGTGATTGTACCGCTCGGTTACCACAGCGAAGAAGATTTCAACGCCAAGCTGCCGAAATCTCGCTGGCCAGAGCAAACCGTCTTTACTGAGTTATAAGCCATGATCCACTTATTAGCCGAAATCAAAGCCCTTCCCGACTCAATAGAGCGAGTGCAAGCTATGCTTGAAGCGCTGCTTGAACCGAGCCGCAACGAAACAGGCTGCTGCCAATATGAGCTCTATCGTGATAACTCGATTGACGGGTTATTCTTGATGCAGGAGATTTGGTGCTCAGAGGAGAGCTTGCAACAACACCAGCAGAGTGCGCATTTTCAGCACTTTCAACAACAGCTTAGCGAGCAAGAGGCATTGGAATACCTACAAATCCGCCCGCTAACGTTTGTTGGCTAATGCGGGATTAACTCTCACGCTGTTTGATGGCTGTCAGTACCGCTTGTCGTTGCTGGCAGCCTTTTCCACGAATAAATTCCTGAAAAGCGCGAATGGTTGGAGTGATCAAACGTCGGTCTGCGCACACGATATAAATTGGCACTGGCCCACTTTCCCATTGCGGTAAAATGCGTACTAAGCGCCCATCAATAATATCCTGACTGATATCCATTAATGACTTATTGGCAATGCCTTTGCCTTTAACAGCCAATCGATGTACCACGTCACCATCGTTGCATGCGGGGTTTCCTTGCACTACCACACTCTGCGTTTCGCCCTCTCGGCTCAAAACCCACTTATTATGCAGCGTGTCGGCCAGCATATAACAAAGACAATTGTGATGTTGCAGATCGTCAGGATGGAGGATAGGTGGATGCGTTGCCAAATATTCTGGCGAGGCGCACAACACGCGCTCGTTTGATTCACACAGCGGCATCGCAACCAAATTGGAATCAGCAGGATGGCCATAACGAATCGCAATATCCATCGGGTGAGCATACATATCCGCTAAGCGATCGGAGAGATCCAGTTTAACGATGACGTTCGGGTGCAAGGCAATAAATTCATCGATCCAATCCAGCAGTAAATTGCGCCCCAAATCCGAAGGGGCACTGAGGTGCAGCTTCCCCGCCAGTTGACCGCGCGCGCATGCTATCTGATCGAGCCCTTCTTGCAACGTGGCAAGGGCTGTCTGAGTTTTGGCGAGGAAAATCTCCCCCTCTTGGGTTAAGCGCATATGACGTGTCGAGCGGACAAAGAGCGGAAACTGCACCTGCTCTTCTAAGCGGCGAATGGCGGCACTGACCGCGGCCGTGGTCAGCGATACGCTGTTGGCCGCCTTAGAAAAACTGCCTTGGCGTGCGGTTTCGACAAACAAGTTCAGATCATTGAGTGCTTTCATATTCTCCGCCTATTGGGCTATTTCCATCGCAAAAATTTCCATGACAAGTGATATTAATCGGCTGATAGGCTTGCCAACACTTTTGCGCGCTAACATCGCCGCCTTGCGCTTTACGCTGATAATGCTGTTGCAATTGCGTCAGATAACGCTGGGCAATCATTTTTTGCTCATCATTGGCCACTTGCCAAATCGATTCGCCAACCAAACTAAGGGGTGGTAATTTGGGTTCTTTGCCCAGTACTGCAGGCGGATTAATCTGCACGTTCAGCAGCTCGTAGATACGCCGATTCTCTTCCACCAGTTGTTCCTGTTGTAATCTCGCGCCCAGTGTCATCAACTGTTCACGTAAGGTGTAGCCGTGATGCACAGGACAAAGCAGAAAATCGAACGAGCGATGCGGATAACGCTCAACCAGCTCGGCAATGAATTCACTCATTAAATCACCGCCAACCCCAGCGATGATCAGTAGATGCGAGCCAGAATGGCTATCAAGCGGCAAATCGCGCACATCAAGGCAATGTGTACGCCAGCGCGGTAACGCCGCCGTTGTAGGGAAATAGCGCGTTAAATCAAGCGTCACCTTTTCAATCAACGCTGGCACAATATCTACAAAATGCACCACACTATTTGGACAGCGCTTCAGTAACGCCGCGCCAAGCAGACCGTGATCGCAGCAGCAATCCCAAATATGATCGTAGTGGCGGTTGATCTGCTGTACTAACTGCGTGAGCCGTTTTCCTAATTTCATCTTTGCCCAACCAAGCCGCATGATACAACACGCCGCCGAATAAAAAGAGTGGCGGCCATTTTACTTGGATTTGAAGAAATGTTGCAGAGAAAATAACAAACCCATCAATGAACATTTCTAGTTAACCTATCAGTGATTTATAGTGAGCAACACTTAATCTATTCTGACAAAAGGAAATGTCATGGCAGCTCTGTTTTTCAAGTGCCTGCTTGGTGCGCTTGCCGTGTTGATCATCGCCCTGCTCTCCAAAAGCAAAAGCTTTTTTATTGCTGGTCTTGTACCGCTGTTTCCTACCTTCGCTCTGATAGCGCATTACATTGTCGGCACCGAACGCACGATGGAAGACCTGCGCACCACCGCGTTGTTTGGCCTTTACTCGCTTATCCCGTATGCGGCATACCTGTTGGCAGTATACTACTTCAGTTATTGGCTACCTCTCACCAGTACACTGGTATGTGCCACTTTGGTGTGGTTGGCATTCGCTGCATTATTGTTAGTAAGCTGGACACGTTTAAACCCTGCGATGGCCTAAATCATCATCCCCGACGGTCATATCGATACGGGAGAAAGCCAAACGCAAGCACTACAACCTGAAGTGCTAGAGGAACGATGGCATTTACGCTGCACAATTTATTAAGGAAAGGCATAATGTTCGAAAGAGCTTCTTTTACTCTGTTTATTCACATTGTGGTGATCGCAGCTGTTGCGGCGAGTGTGGGAAGCCTGCTCTCCATTCCGCTTTCTGAAATGTTTATTGCCGCAGCTTTAGTCATTGTGCTGCATAAAAAACGCCTCTTATCAATTCGCGTTCCTAACGGGTTATTGTTGACGGTGCAAATTGTGCTAGGCATCAGCGTTGGGGCAACCATCAGTTTAAGTCAATTGGGCGAAACCTTAACCCTACCGGTGATTATCGGTTTGGTTTTCTGCTTAAGCTTGCAGATCGCCAGCAGCTTTCTTTGGCTCCGCAAAAGAGAAGGTTGGTCACCGTTTGAATCTCTACTCGGTGCGGTACCGGGAGCGATGGCAGCGATTTTGGTGATCAGCGAATCAAGCCAGACACCTTCAACCAAAGTGGTTTATTCGCACTCGGTGCGCTTGATGATCCTCACTTTACTGGCTCTTTTTATCTCCAATAGCACGCCCGACGTTGCCCCCGTTGAGAGCAGTTTGACGATTTACGCGTGGTTGATTTTCTTTGCGCTTGCGCTGCTTAGTCTACTGCTGGGCAAAGGCTCGACCTTGCTCGGCATTCCCGCGCCCTATATGTTGGCGACACTGCTGGTCACGGCCAGTTTCAATAGTTTTTCGACAGGCATTGCGCTACAACTTCCAACATGGATGGTAGTATTCGCCACCGCACTGCTGGGCATTTTAATTGGCGCACGCCTTGCCGATACCACATTGCGCGAAGCCATGGCTTATTCGCGCGCGGGTGTGATGGTTACACTGATTGGTCTGCTGGTCGCCGTCGCCGTGTCTGGCTTATTTGCGTTACTGCTGGATAAATCTTGGGTGGTATTACTTCTAGCTTGGGTCCCCGGCAGTGTAGAAGCGATGACCGCCGTCGCCCTACTGCTGGGCATGGAACCCGCGTTTGTGATGATCAACCACGCCCTACGGCTACTGCTGCTCTACTCGCTACCCGCCGTGTTGAAAAAGCCGTTAGAGGCGTTGCGAAGCAAGTGAGGTGAGAAAAATGAGCGACCGAGGAATATTTTGGATAACCGAATACTCCGTTCACTGCCCTTTTTCATACTCAATCGAGTTAATAAACCACTCTTTGATACCGGTGGGCGTGGGCACTTGCACCTCGTCATCAACCTCTTTTTTCAGCAGAGCACGCGCCATCGGTGAATCGATGGAGATGTAATCTTTCGCGTCACCGTAAATCTCTTCTGGGCCCACAATGCGAAAGCGCTTTACATCACCCGCTTCATTTTCAATTTCCACCCAAGCACCGAAAAACACTTTCCCCTCTTGTTGAGGCGAATAATCAACTATCGTCACTTCCGGTAAAAATTTTCTCAAAAAACGAATTCGGCGATCAATTTGGCGAAGTAAACGCTTATTAAAGGTGTAGTCTGCGTTTTCAGAGCGATCCCCGAGGCCAGCAGCCCAAGTGACTATTTTGGTAATTTCTGGCCGTTTTTCATGCCAAAGATGGTCATGCTCTGCCTTTAATTTATTGTAGCCCTCACGGGTAATCAGTTTGGTCTTCAAGATCTTTTCCCATTACACACCGCCGCACATTCAAGGTAGCCGCGGGTTATACATTCATCACGATGGCTTGCTACTATACTGTCATTTTCGCTCGGCACCAACTGACTGAACTTATCTTTAGCCACCAAACTCATCTTCAGTTTTAGCGCTGCCAACGCTGAAAAATGACATCAAAATCACACGCGTTACGTGACCTCTTCGGCACAATCGGGTAGAAGGTTATCTCACTAATCTCATAACAGCGCGCCGTTAGACTAGAAATAAGTCTAACGTGCCCCAATAGTTAGCCTATTCAAACCACCCTGAGTGGTGGTGCTACTGAACTACAAAAGAGAAACCACGGATGAGCCAAGCTATCTGCAAATTGATCGCACAAGAGCTAAATGTGCGTCTTGAGCAAGTGACAGCGACTGTCACACTTATTGATGACGGAAACACCGTTCCTTTTATCGCCCGTTACCGTAAAGAGGTCACGGGTGGGCTAGACGACACCCAACTGCGTACCTTAGACAGCCGTTTATCCTATCTGCGCGAGCTCGATGATCGCCGCCAAACCATTCTGAAATCGATTCAAGAACAAGGCAAACTCACCGCCGAGCTAGCACAAGAGATCAACCAAGCGGATAGTAAAACTCGCCTTGAAGATCTCTATTTGCCCTACAAACCTAAGCGTCGTACTAAAGGTCAAATTGCGATTGAAGCAGGGCTTGAACCACTGGCAGACAAGCTGTGGAATGAAGCGCAAACCGACCCTGAAACCGAGGCCGCACACTATGTGAACACCGAGAAAGGGATCAGTGATATCAAAGCAGCACTGGACGGTGCACGCGCCATTATCATGGAACGCATTGCTGAAGATGCCAACCTGCTGGACAAAGTGCGCCGCCATTTGACGCGCAGTGCCGAATTGGTCTCTCGCGTGGTCGAAGGCAAAGAGCAAGCAGGGGAGAAATTTAAAGATTACTTCGCGCATAATGAAACGCTCAGTAAAGTGCCTTCACACCGCGCATTGGCCATGCTTCGCGGCCGCAATGAAGGCTTTTTAAGCTTGAGCATGAATGCCGACCCAGAGCAAGAAGAGGGCGTGCGCCAATCGTATTGCGAAACGCTGATTGCACAACACTATGGCATTCACTTAAGCAGCGCCCCTGCCGATGGGTGGCGCAAACAAGTGATCAGTTGGGCGTGGCGCATTAAAGTGTCAATGCACATGGAAACCGAACTGATAGGCGCAATGAAAGAGCGTGCCGAAATCGAAGCGATTGAAGTGTTTGCCACCAACTTAAAAGATTTGTTGATGGCCGCACCGGCTGGCCCACGCGCCACTCTCGGCTTAGATCCTGGTTTGCGAACGGGTTCGAAAATTGCGGTAGTGGACGCCACGGGTAAGGTACTGGCGACCGAGACGATTTATCCGCATCAGCCGCATAACCAACATGACAAATCAGCGAAAATTGTTGAACAGTTAGTACGCCAATTTAACGTCGATTTGATTGCGATTGGTAACGGTACCGCATCGCGCGAAACCGATACTTTTGTCGCCGATGTCATTAAGCGCGGCAACCTGAAAGTGCAGAAAATCATTGTTAGCGAAGCGGGGGCATCGGTCTATTCAGCCTCTGAACTGGCAGCCAAAGAGTTCCCCAATATGGATGTGTCGCTACGCGGCGCGGTGTCGATTGCTCGCCGCCTGCAAGACCCACTTGCCGAGCTGGTGAAAATCGATCCGAAATCGATCGGTGTGGGCCAATACCAACACGATGTCAGCCAGTCGATGCTCGCCAAACGCTTAGATGCGATTGTTGAAGACTGCGTCAACGCGGTAGGCGTGGATGTGAATACTGCCTCTGCCGCGCTGTTAACACGCGTGGCTGGCTTGTCTAACGCACTGGCGCAAAACATCGTTGATTATCGGGATGAAAATGGACGCTTCGCCTCACGCGCTACACTGAAAAAAGTCGCGCGCTTAGGGCCAAAAGCATTTGAGCAATGTGCGGGCTTCTTACGCATTATGGATGGTAAAAATCCACTCGATGCCTCTTCGGTTCACCCAGAAGCTTATCCAGTGGTGAAAGCCATCGCCGAAAAAAATAGCAAAGAGATCAAAGCACTGATCGGCAATAGTGAGTTTTTGCGCAATTTACACGCCGTCGATTATACCGACGAGCATTTCGGCCTGCCGACTGTCACTGACATCATCAAAGAGCTCGATAAACCGGGCCGCGATCCACGCCCTGAGTTTAAGACCGCGACCTTTGCTGACGGCGTGACTGAAATGAAAGATCTGGAAATTGGAATGATTTTGGAAGGCGTGGTATCGAATGTGGCCAACTTTGGTGCTTTTGTTGATATTGGCGTTCACCAAGATGGCTTAGTGCATATCTCTGCGCTGACTGATCGTTTCATTGCCGACCCGCGTGAAGTGGTGAAAGCGGGCGACATCGTCAAAGTCAAAGTGATGGAAGTCGATGTGCAGCGAAAACGCATTGCACTCTCGATGCGCTTAAACGATGAGCCGGGGCAAGATAACCGCAGCCAACGCTCTGGCGCAACAAGTAACAACACGCGTTCGCATCAAAATAGTGGCCAACAGCAACGCCGTCGTGAAGAGCCACAACAAAACGCTGCGATGGGTGGAGCATTCGCCGCCGCCTTTGCTAAAGCGAAAAAATAGCGGCGATGCGTAACTTACTGGATAAACGAATCACAGTGAAAAGCACCTAACCGCGTCACTCATATCAGAGCCGCAAAAAACACAAATCCCCACTGCGGCCAACGCCTAAGTGGGGATTTTATTTATCGCGATTAAGTCGCATTCATCGACCTACAACACCGCAATCACTTCAGAAGGCGTATTGGGTGCAACCGCGTGACCATAATAGTACTTAATTACAGTTCGCCGGCGCGCCATTTTGCCTTCGGTTATCGCAGCATCAATAATGTGTTTAGGTAACCTAAACCGCATCGTATAGCTTTTACCTTGATCCTTGCTGTAGGTGGCGAGAGCGAGCAAGTCAAACAGCCTTTCGAGCTCGCTTTTCTGCTCCTCTTGATAAGAAGTCGATGTTTCGTATTCGGTGCCAACCTCATAGCTTGGATGCTCTGAAGGGTCCCATGACGACTGTTTTCGTCTTTTATCATCCGCCTTTACCTTACGCTCAGCGTTGGTTTTAGCCAGTTCGACGGTTGGCATCACAGGGGCGCGGATCCGATTGTCACGCGCGGCCTGTTCCGTTTGCACATTAACCGATGGGGCGATAAGTGGCACACTTACGTTCGTTGGTGACACCATCATAGCCGAAACCTCCTCAGTATCGCCCGCCCCGATAGACCTGCTTTCGCTCAGCACTACTGGGTTAGACTTTATATCGACCAGATTGCTCAAACTTTTAGCAAATTTATTTTTAATTTAACATTTGCACCCAACGACTTGACGTTTCAGGATGCTGCAGATAAAGACAGCAAGCGGGTGAATCCCCATGAGAGAGATCAACGATGTGATTGAGGTGAGCCAACACAGCTGTAGCTTTAAGTAGAAAGAAATTGCATTGGTATCAATGCCTTAATGTGCAAAGGCGATGATCTGCTGGCAAAAATCGTCCAGTTCAGTGATGAACGGTGCGTGGGAGGAGTTGCCAAAAATGTACTGCTCGCTATTGGGCAAGGTTTTTTGCAACTCTTGCGCCACCTTAACCGGCACCAAACCATCAAGCCGACCATATAGACGAAGCATGGGAATCGAGAGTGCTGCCAAAGGCTGGCGCAAATCCACCTCCGCCAACATGACCAAACCCGCTAACAACGATTGTGGGTTCGGCGCTGGCCGTGATAACACCGCTTGTTTTAGGTATTTCACATCTTGCTTTGCCTGAGGGCTGCCCATCGCTTGCAGCGCCATAAAGCGCTCAACAGTAGCCTGAAAATCGTCCATTAACTGTTCAGTAAAGGCACTGAGCACTTGAGGGAGAATGCCACGCCACGGTTTCTGTGCCGCAAATTTGGGAGAGCTCGCCACAGTGACCAATTTGCTCACATAACTTGGGTGATGCAGTGCCATATGAGTCGCCACTAACCCACCCAAAGACCAACCGACCCAAATGGCTTGTTTAGGCGCTTGCATGATTAGCGCTTGCGCGATCTCTTCTAGATCAGCGGCGTGGCTAGCAGCGCTGTGACCATAACCAGGCAAATCAACCACGTGCACACGAAAATGTCCTTTAAGCACATCGACCGCTTGCTGCCATACTGCACCATTCATCCCCCAACCGTGCACCAAGACAAGATCATCGCCCTCGCCTGAGGCTTGCCAATATAACGCTGTGGCCATGCTCACAAATTCCCCCACTAAATTCACACTTCTTCGCTGAAAAAATACCGATCATACACTCACTGACTTGAAATCACGGTCAACACAAAGACTGATTCAAGTTGCAAGAGTATAACCATACTTCGTTTCACAGCTTTGGTTGGGTTATGTTATCGCATTGGGTTCAAAAAACCATCACTCGCTTGGTAAGCCGTCAGTGTCTACTGTGTCGTTTACCGATTGAAACTCATCAAACTGGGGCTTGGTGTAAGACCTGCCTAACCTATTTTGCACCGCAACCTCGCTGCCAACAGTGCGGCCTGCCAACGCTTATTACCGTACCTCAATGCGGGCAATGTTTAGCAAATCCTCCGCCTTGGCAACGCCTATACTGTGTCGGCGACTACATTTTTCCGCTCAGTCACACCATTCATCAACTCAAATATGAAGGTCAATTTTGGCAATCTCGTCATTTGAGTGCCTTACTGACGCCACGTATCGACACTCCCGCCCCACTCATCACTAGCGTTCCGTTGCACTGGCAACGGCGCTTAAAACGCGGATTCAATCAAAGTGCACTACTTGCCTCTCAATTAAGTCAACAACTGGGGGCTAGCTGCGATAACCAGTTGATCAAACGCAATCGCGCAACGCCCCAGCAGCAAGGGCTTTCTAAATTACAGCGCAAACAAAATCTCAAACATGCATTCACACTACGGCACCGTCCCACGCACAAGTACATTGCACTTGTTGACGATGTAGTGACCACGGGCAGCACCGTGCAGCAAATCTGTCAATTACTGCTTGAAGTCGGTGTCGAAAGGATTGATATTTACTGCATATGCCGCACTCCTGAACCTAAAGATTAACCAACACGGTTTTATTTAGCGCGTAAAAAGGACTGGATCCGCCGTGTTTCAGGAGTAGAATGGCAAGTAATAACCTATAAATTTACTCAGGTATTCGTCGTGTCAAATTCTATTATTATTACCGAAACAGCCCAAACCCATTTCGGCAAGTTGCTTGGGCAACAGCCTGATGGTACTAACATCCGAGTTTTTGTAGTCAATCCAGGCACTCAAAATGCAGAGTGTGGCGTCTCTTACTGCCCACCCGAGGCAGTGGAAGCGACTGATACTGAAATTGCCTTTGAAGGTTTTTCTGCGTATGTCGATGAACTGAGCTTGCCGTTTTTAGAAGACGCAGAGATCGATTTCGTCACTGATAAAATGGGTTCACAACTGACACTTAAAGCTCCGAATGCGAAGATGCGTAAAGTGTCTGATGACGCAAGCCTGATTGAACGTGTGGAATATGCGATTCAAACTCAAGTCAACCCGCAGTTAGCTGGCCATGGTGGCCATGTCAGCTTGGTTGAAATCACCGAAGATGGTATTGCGATTGTCGCCTTTGGTGGCGGCTGTAACGGTTGTTCAATGGTCGATGTCACCCTCAAAGAAGGCATTGAAAAAGAACTGCTTCAACAATTTGAAGGCGAATTAACCGCGGTGCGCGATGCCACTGAACACGATCGTGGTGAGCACTCTTACTACTAGTGACTCGCTAGATGCGTGGATTACAGAAAACGAAGCCGAGATGAGATTCTCGGCTTTTTTATACTTAAAATCATTTGCCGCGCTCAAGTCCTTTTCAATTAAGGTCATTTTCTCATATAGTTAGAAAAGTCATTTGCCTTACGGGAATTAGTGTATGCCAACCAGAAAACTGCCCGAAATTTTAGCCCAAAGAACGGCAGCTCAATCGACCCTGTTTACCATCGAATCATTAGATTTACGCTTTTCTAACGGCGAACAGCGCACCTATGAACGAATGAAACCGAGCGGCCGGCATGCAGTTATGATGGTGCCAGTAACGGCACAAGGAGATTTACTGCTGGTTCGAGAGTATGCCGCTGGCACTGAACGCTATGAGCTCGGATTCCCTAAGGGTTTGATTGACCAAGGAGAAAGCCCGCAACAAGCAGCAAATCGTGAACTCAAAGAAGAAATTGGTTTTGGCGCAACCATCTTAACCCCCTTAAAAGAGGTGGTACTTGCCCCCTCTTACTTTTCGAGCAAAATGACACTCTTCTTAGCACAAGATCTATACTCAGAAGTAATGGAAGGCGATGAACCCGAACCTTTAGAGGTCATTCGCTGGCCTCTGGCCCAAGCAGAAGAGCTACTGACTCACCTCGATTTCTGTGAAGCCCGAAGCATTACCGCACTACTGCTTGCTCTGCGCAGCCTAAAATAACAAAGTAGAGCTATAGGATTGATGATGCCAACAGCCAATAATTTATCTTACTTACTGCCTGACGTAATTGAAATCGCTCGCTCTGCCGGGCAATTGATTCTCGATATCTACGAAAAGAAAAACTACGAAGCGTTCACCAAAAGTGACCACACCCCTGTCACCAGTGCCGATCTTGCTGCGCATAAACTGATCTGCGAACGACTGAGTGAACTCACGCCAGATATTCCTGTTTTGTCGGAAGAGGCGGCGGACATTAGCCTAGAAAAACGCAGCCAATGGCAGCGGTACTGGTTGGTTGACCCGCTTGATGGTACGCAAGAGTTTATTGCGCGCAGTGGTGACTTTGCCACCATTATCGCACTGATCGAAGAAAACCAACCAGTGATGGGCGTCGTCTATGGGCCCGTTTCTGGCGTGACCTACTACGCCTACGCAGGCAAAGGCGCATGGAAGATCCCCGACATGTCTGAAAGCTTGCGTATTGAAACACACAAGCACGAAACCGTTGGGCAATCCATCGCGATTGCGATCAGTCGCCGCCAAGATATTAACCGTATTACAAGTTGCATGAGCAGCGCATGGAATTATGAGTTAGTGCCGCTGGGCTCGGCAGCGCTGAAAGCGTGTTTAGTCGCAGAAGGTGCTGTCGACTGCTATTTGCGCCTCGGCCCAACGGGTGAATGGGATACCGCAGCCACGCAATGCATCGTAGAAGAGGCGGGCGGACGCATCCTTAACACGCAACTGCAACCGCTGTCCTACAATGAGCGTGAAACGTTAGAAAACCCCAACTTTATTGTGTTAGGGGATGCCGATTTGCCTTGGAATACCATTTTACAAGTCAAACCATAACGGCCATTACCAATAAAAATGCCGATCAATAGACTCAGCATTTTTATTGGGGTATGAAATGATTACGGTTAAAAAACCAATCAAAGCTGGCCTTGATAATTAAACTGATATTTACCTTGGTTGTCTGGCGCTCCAATCCACTGTAATTGCTCCGCCATTTCGGGTGGGAATTGCGCTTCAGGTTTAAACCACGCTTTCGCACTGTAACTCATATCTGGTTGCAGCTGCAGGGCAAATTCACTGCTCATTTGCTCACTGTTTTGCTGACCGTTCAATGTCATCTGATTGCTTTGACATTGCAGATCTGCCACTACCGGACCAAGCGAGAGCTCTCCTAAAGGTGAGTCAACTCGGCCATGAGTCCACGCAAGTGAGCCTTCGGCAGATTCACACCACGGGCTATCATAGCGGTAATGGTTCAGGGACAACTCGACTTGCCCCTGAAAAGTCACTGGCACAGGCAGTGGAAACAGCGTCGCTAATTTATTAGCCGCGACAGAAACCACAACCTTGTCCGCATAAGGGCCAGAAAACCCCAGACCAAGATTGCCTTTGCCACGAACTCCCATATCACTACCGCGTCCAAAGCGTACCGCCACTTCAAACTTGGCCATCAGCAGTTGTGATACTTGGATGTCCCAGTTGAGATCGCCGACATTTTGCCCTTGCCAAAAGAGTTGCTGAGCACTACCAGACCACACCGTACCGTCAACACCAGTGACACGCATGACTTCGGAAGAGGAGAGTTGATTCATCACCAAGGAAGCCGGAATATGCGCGACCACACTGATGAGAAAAACCATTACAAGGAACCCGCTATAGAGCAATTTCTTTTTCACTCACCACCTCGCTTCAGTTGTAAGCGTTTTACTTCGACAACGCCACTTTGCTGAGCACGGTTGATGTCCATAAACTCGACATCGACACCTTGCTGCTCTTTTAGAAAGGCAAGCCAATCCACCAATTTAGAGAAAGGAAGTGGTTGTATCCAAACCTGCATCATTTCATCACGCGGTTGAATACGAATAAGCTCAATTTGAAAACGCTGCACACTTGATGAGATGACTTGATTGAGCGGTTGCGTCGTTGCCACCCCACCACCTTGTGCGCGCAATTGAGTAATGGCATCGGCCTTATCCGTCACCCAATTAAGCAATTGTCTTTCACTGATAATCCGGGCTTGCGCAAGCTCGGTTTTCTGATTAAGTGGCGCTAAAATGCCCCAATAAATGATCGCAACCACACACAACGATACACCACCTAACAGTAATTTCTGTTCACGAGGGGAAAAGGCCGCCCATCGTTGTTGAAGTGCACTCAGGCTATTTTTCATGTCACTCACCTTACTGGCTTTTCAGTATGAAGGTACCATTAACTACAGAACCCGAGCGGTTTAACTGCCCTTGCTCAACCACAAACTGTTTTTCCAATTTAAGGCGCGCTTGTTCAAAGCTTTCAAAATCATTACTTTGAACTTCAAGGCGAATTTCACCCCGATTGCCATCATATTTAACACTTTGCAACTGCATGTTCGGTACGCTGCCGACACTGCTGGGCAACTTCGACAACCACTCCAACATCGAACCATTGGCTTCGCCGCCAGAGAGCCGAGCCGCTTCATCATTCATCAGTCTTTTCAGGTAACTGATGGTGGGTATTTTCTGTTTATCAGGGAAAACCGCGCGAAAAACACGTTCACTCTCCGCTCGATAAGCATCGGCTTGCGCTTCGTAGTGCCCAGCTTGCAAAAGATGGTGGCTGGTTGAAATTACAATCAACACCGCGGCCGCTAATGCGCATTTTTGCCATACTTGCCAATGCTTCAAAAACGAGGACTTGGTTTTAAAACTTCCCGTCAGTAAAGTCACTTTGCTCGCTATCGCTTGCTGAGTCAGCAGCGCCATGACTAAATGAGGCTCGGCTTGTTGCCAATGTTGTTCTTCAGCCAGTGTCAGCTCAGGGAGCTGGGTATACGCCTCTAGCGGTAAATAGTGCCCCTCTTGCTTGACCCACTCTGACGCACTAAACAGCGTTAACCACTGCGGTTCAATGCTCACCCCTAAATACTCACCTTTACGGATTAACCATTCTTGGCCGATCTGCAGTGCCGACAACCCCTCTGATGCAGGGATAGCCAACACATCCGGTAATACCTTTTTCACGTCAAAACCCGCGGCTTTGAGCTCATCTAAGCGGGTACGCAACCAAGCACAATCCACCCCGACAACGTAAGCAGTGGAAGCGGTTTTATGCAAAATTGAAAAATGCAGCTCATCCACATCTTGTGCGATCTCATCTTCGATTAGATAAGGCAACATTGACTCTAAGCGACGAGCCGCCCCTGATGGAATCGCGACCTCAGTCAGAACTAAATCACTGGCAGCGAGCAGCACAATCGTGGCGCGTTCAGCCGCATAGCTAGAGAGCTGAGATAGCTGCTCCCATCCGGATATTTCACCGCTGGCAATCACTTCTTGCTGCTGTGTTGACCACACCAGCCAAGGTATTTCAGCGTCTTGTTGACTACTCAGCCGAACGGTCAGAAACTCGCTCACTGATCCCTCCAAAGCGACGGCGTATGACCGTTGCGGTTTCTCTATTATCACTAAACAATAAACTGCGAATACGAACTCGCGAGTCATCAACCAAGATTTGAGCATCCAGTTCAAAATAAGCACTATCGACAGCTAGGTACTGTTTCGCTTCTTCTTTCACTTTGCTCTCCACAGCAGCCAATGCGGCCTCTGCGAGAAAATTGTCTACCGAAGCCCAACCATCAAATGGTCGGCTCTCGAGTAAGTTTTTTGCATCCCCTTCACTTAAGTGCGGGCTGAACATCGCCACCAATAACTTGGCATGATCGGGTTCCAATGTATTGATATTCAAACGCCAATCATCAGTGGGGAGAGTGCAGATATAAGGCGCTATTTTATTCATTACATCACCGCTCACCTGCTGAACCGCGCGCAACTCACTGTTATCCGCAAGTAAACTATTCGCCGCCAGATAAGCAGGAGACATTGATTCATACTGGTTGTCTTCTACGCCATAAGAGGACTGCACATCTGAATCGCCATCAATATACTCCCAAGCCGAATCGGCAATCACTTCGGCTTGATAGCTGTCGACCTCAAGCTCTTCCAATAACCGTTGCAACACTTGCACTAAATAGGGTTTTTCGACACTCCCTGCCGCAGGTCTGGCTCTCGAGAGTACATTCAGGTTAAAACAAGCCTGTTTATCAAGTATGCGCCCTTTCAAAGTGCCGTAATCCAATGGATACGTTTGCTCTTTCATCGCCCAAGGTTGACTTAAGTTAATCGTTTCGTTGTCTTTGTAGCTCTGCTCGATAGCGACTTTGGCTAAAGCTTCACTACCCACACTATACCAATAGGCTTGCTGGTAACTAATTTGATTATTCGCTCTTTGAAACTGTGTGAATAAACGCTCGGACATGGTTGCGGCAATCGACACCATAATCGCCAACAACAGCAAGATAACGATTAACGCTACACCGCGTTGGGCTCGATTAGGGTGCGCCATTATTATCAGCCTCTTTATTGGTCGAATTGATGCCACCACCAGCAGTAAGGTAGATACGCTCAATCTCGCCATAATCTTTCAGCGCCAATTTCACGGCCACCGCCTGTGGGATTTTCAAGGCATCAGTCCACTCTTCACTCCATTTATCTTGGTTATAAAAGCGCAGCGATAGTGACTCAACATCATGTAACAATGGCGTGATGATCCCTTCTTGCCCTGCAGGAGTATCAGGATAACGCCACCATATACGCTCTAACACGCCCTCCTTAATTCGGTAGCCGACCTTAGTGACTTCCCCGCGTGGAAATTGCTGCTGTGGGTTATGCCAACCTAATCGTGCAAACAGCACTCCTTTTTGATCGGAGTCGAGCAAGTACTCTTTCCAAATCAGCATCTGTTGACTTGGCTCTTCACCATTGGTGCGAAATTGACGCGTTGCCATCTGCCGAAAATCGCCATCCATTAACACCATGGCGCGCTGCAATTCGTTCAAACGCTGGCTACGTTGGGCTGAAATCTCATTACTGCGCTGGACTTGGTTCAATACTTGGTAAGCACCAACGCTCAAACTAGCGAAAATCGCAATCGCCACCAGCACTTCAATCAGGGTAAAGCCTTTGTTTTGTTTATTTGGCGACATAACTTCTCACTGTCACCAAAGGTGATCCTTCTTTTTCACTAGCCACGCTGACATCAAAAGCTTTCAATAAATTATCCGCAGTAGGTACTAAAGTGACTTTCCAATACCAGGTTCGGCCCGCCAATACCTCACTGCCATTTTTCGCTTGTACGTTTTGAGGAGTAAGCATCACTTGCGCCATCTGGTTATCGACCACCATGGCGGCAAACGCTTTTTCTTCCAAATAACTCACGGTATTGATGTGTTGGCTGACCGAACGGATCACACTGATGGAAGCGGTGGCAAAAATAGCCAGCGCCACCAAGACTTCTAACAGCGTCATCGCTTTTTGTTTACCCATCAATCGCATCTCCCGGAGCGAACAGCGTGATTTCCCCGTTTTCTTTCACTACCACTCGCCAGCCTTGCTCTGCATCTTGCTGATTAAGATGGATGCTCAGGACAAAAGGGGTCAGCTCACCACTCGATAAAATAAACACCTGTGGTGGTAATTGTTTTTTTTGCTCGCCTTCATCAGCAAACTTATCGTCATCAAACAGACTGCCCGGTTTGAAGAGTCGATCATCGTTTTTCCATGCACTTCCTCCCAGCTCAAACTGGAGAGATAACCCCTCCGGCAACTGGAGCTGTGAAGCCATTTTCTTGCTCTCTAGCGGCTGCCATCCCTTGTCCTCCATCGATAGGAAAACCAGATGCGATTTTTTTTCATCGACCCGCAAACCAAAATCTTTGCCACTGAGAATGGCTTCTTCATTGCTCAGCTGTAGACGCTGATAGAGGCTCATCGCGTACTGTTTCGCATCATCGTTGTTCGTGCTAGGTAGCGTCGATATAACGGCCACAGCACTGAGCGAGAGCAGCACGAGCACCAGCAGTATTTCGAGTAGGGTAAAACCGCGTTGAGATAGCATCAGATAAATGGGGCGGCTAAGGCCGCCCTCTCTCTTATTGGAAATCTTGCATGTTCCAGTTGCCTATGTCGGCACTGGCGCCTTCGCCACCTTCTTGACCATCAGCACCTAGCGTGAAGATATCAATCGTACCGTTATCACCAGGGCTTAAGTATTGATAAGGGTTGCCCCAAGGGTCATTTGGCAAACGGCGAATATAACCGTTATCGCGGTAGTTGCGTGGCTCAGGATTCGACGGCTTGGTCACTAGCGCTTCTAAGCCTTGATCTGTCGTTGGGTACACGCTGTTGTCTAATTTATACATATCCAACGCATTTTCGAGTGCGACAATATCGGTAATCGCTTTTTGTTGGTCAGCTTTTTCTTTATTACCGAGCAAATTAGGCACCACAAAACTCGCCAAAATACCCAAAATAACCACAACCACCATCACTTCAAGCAAAGTAAAGCCCGACTGTTTATTTGTTTTTGTTCTCATTCCAATCTCCAACATAGTTTGGTCGTTATCATTGCAGAATTCAGTCATGATCAACGACTCATTAAATTATTCATTTCTAAAATCGGCATCAAGGTCGCCATCACGATAAACAGTACCAACCCAGCCATCAATGCAATCAATGCCGGGGTAAAAATACCTAATGCGATGTTGACCGTCGATTCAAAACTCGCGTCTTGGTTATCGGCCGAGCGCGTCAGCATACTTTCGAGCTCACCACTTTGTTCACCACTGGCGATCATATGCAGCATCATCGGTGGAAATAACTTGGTTTGCTCAAGCGCTTTACGCAAGCTCGACCCTTCGCGAACATTGTCAGCCGCCAACAACACTTGTTGCTTGACGTATTTATTGGACATCACATCCACCGCCACACGCATCCCATCCAAAATAGGAATCGCACTGGAGGTACAAATAGACAAAGTTCGCGCAAAACGCGCAGTATTGAGACCGCGAGTGATTTTGCCAATCAACGGCATGCCGATGATTTTTTTATCCCACTTCAACCGCAAATTCGGCTTGCTTAGCAACCATCGGACGAGATAAATCAAGATCACCAATAGCACCAGCAATTGGACACCCCAATGCTGGATAAAATCACTTGAGGAGAGTAGAAATTGAGTCGACTTCGGTAATTCTTGCCCCATTTGGACAAATTGCCCGACGATTTTAGGCACCACAGCCGCCAGCAAAAAAGCCACAATACACACCGCGAACACCACCAACACCACTGGATAAATCATCGCTTGTTGTAACTTGGAACGCATTTTTTGGCGATTCTCAGCATAGTCCGCTAAACGCTCAAGCACCGAATCCAAATGACCTGATTTTTCGCCCGCTTCAACCATCGAACGAAACAGGTCATCAAAGATATGTGGATAATCACCCAAGCTGTCTGACAAGGTATAACCCTCGGTCACTTTGGAACGAACAGCGGCCAACATGGTGCGAATACGCGGCTTTTCCGATTGTTCAGATACCGCTTTCAAACACTCTTCCAATGGCATGCCTGACTGCACTAAAGTGGATAACTGGCGAGTAATGAGCGCTAAATCCGGTGTACTGATACCGCGCTTAAAACTCAAAGGCGATTGCTCACGCTGAGCCGCTTTCGCTTGCGTCTCAATGAGTTCAATCGGTATAAGCCCTTGCTCTTTTAAGCGCTGGCGAACCTGCCGAGCATGGTCCCCCTCAATAACACCCTTTTTTTGTTTGCCTTTGGCGTCGAGCGCTTTATATTCAAATGCCGCCATTATGCTTCCTTCGTCACTCGCATCACTTCTTCAAGTGAGGTAATACCTTTCAGCACTTTATCAAGCCCGTCATCACGAATGCTCGGTGTTTTCGCCCGCACCGCTTTTTCAATCGCTTGCTCTCCGGCTTCGCTATGAATTAAGGCTTGTACCTCATCATCAATCAGCAACAATTCATGTATACCCGTTCGGCCTCGATACCCTTTGTGATTGCATTTGTCACAGCCCTTCGGACGATACAGTGTCAGCGACTCTTTTTTCTTACAATTGAACAGTTTTTTCTGCTCATTGTCTGCTTGGTAGGTCTCTTTGCAATCTGGACATAAGGTACGCACTAAGCGTTGTGCCAATACGCCAAGCAGCGATGATGAGATCAAAAAGGGTTCAATTCCCATATCGCGCAAACGTGTTATCGCACCGATGGCGGTATTGGTGTGCAAAGTCGACATCACCAAGTGTCCGGTTAAAGACGCTTGCACCGCAATCTGCGCGGTTTCTAAATCACGAATTTCCCCAACCATGACCACATCCGGGTCTTGACGCAAAATAGCACGTAATCCTCGCGCGAAAGTCATGTCCACTTTAGGATTGACTTGAGTTTGGCCGATACCATCAATATCGAACTCAATCGGGTCTTCCACGGTTAAAATATTACGTTCGTTGCTGTTGAGCTCTTGCAGGCCAGCGTACAAGGTGGTGGATTTTCCTGAACCGGTTGGGCCCGTCACCAAAATAATGCCATGCGGTCGTTTGATTAATTGACGGAAGCTTTCGTGGTTGGCGGCCGTCATTCCTAGACTGTGCAGATCTAAGCGCGTGGCGTTTTTATCTAGCAAACGCATCACCACACGCTCACCGTGAGACGAAGGCATGGTTGACACGCGAATATCGACCGCTCGGCCGCCAATGCGCAATGAAATGCGTCCATCTTGTGGTACACGTTTTTCAGCGATATCAAGCTTAGCCATTACTTTGACGCGTGAAACCAGCAACGGCGCTAATTTACGACTCGGCGCTAACACTTCACGCAGTACCCCATCGACACGAAAACGAATCGACAAGATTTTCTCAAAGGTTTCAATGTGAATATCCGACGCGCCCTCTTTGATCGCTTCGCCAAGCATGGCGTTGATCAATTTGATGATGGGCGCATCGTTTTCTGACTCTAACAAATCTTCATTTTGCGGCAGCTCTTCGGCTAATGAGAAGAAATCATCACTGTCAGCACCGATATCTTCCATTAATTGTCGCGCTTCTGACGAGTCTCGTTGGTAAGCTTGGGTTAACTTACTTTCAAATTCGGCCAGTGAAATTTCAACCAAGTTGAGCGGCTGTTTCACGACTCGTTTCACTTCGACTAATGATTCGATAGCCAGCGGAGCGACATAAAATAACGTCGGCAGCTCGTTGTCTTCTACCAGCTCTAATACCAATTTAAAACGATTGGCAAAGCTAAACGGTAAACGACGGTAGTGAGGTTGCGACAAAACTTCGGTCATTGCTGTTTTTCCATTTGTTCGATAAAGGCTTGTACTTCCGCAGAATGGGTGCGCTCATCGCCAAACTTAGGCAGCACAGGAATATTGTCGTTCGCCATCAACTTCAAACCACGATCAGCGTTATAAAGCTGCTCTGCACGAATATAGTTGTACTTACGCTGAGTGATGCCATCGGCCGTCATGCCATCACGAATGATGGTCGGCTTAATAAAGACCATCAGGTTTTTCTTCTCAACTTGGGTACTGGTCGATTTGAACAAATAGCCTAAAACCGGTATATCGCCTAATAGTGGGACTTTGGATTCACTTTCGACTGCGCGCTCATCAATCAACCCCCCCAGCACTAACATTTGACCGTCTTGAATGATGACCGATGTGTTTAATTGACGCTTTGCAAAACGGACATCGACGGCACCATTCGCTCCTAATACGTTGGATACCTCTTGTTCAATTTTCAATTGAACTGAGTCGCCTTCGTTGATTTGTGGTACCACTTTCAGCTTGATACCGACCTCTTTGCGTTCTACGGTTTGGAAAGGATTATCGTTATTTGCGCCCGCGCTCGAACCCGTCAAAACAGGCACCTCTTCGCCCACGATGAAGGAGGCTTCTTCATTATCCATCACCGTAATACTCGGTGATGACAAGATGTTCGAGTTGAAGTCACTCGACACGGCGCTGATCAGCGCGGTCCAGTCGCCCATCACTAAGCTCATGGCTGCACCATTGACCGCACCGAGCGCTGACGCCAAAGTAGAGTAATCCCCTTTCTTCGTTGTTTCTTCGTAGTATTTTATTGCGCCTGTTGAGCTATCTCGAATCGGTTTTTTCTCAACGCTATCTTTGGCTTCTTCTAAACCAATCATTACCTTACCGATTGGCGCGCCCGCGTTGCCATACTGAATCACAGAGCCGTTGTCGAGTGAGCCCCATTGCACGCCTAAGTTGATGCCATCCCCTTCGGCCATTTCAACAATCAGCGCTTCAATCAATACCTGAGCGCGACGAATATCCAACTGCGCAACCACATCTTCTAGCTCTTTCATGATGTCTTGCGGAGCGGTAACAATTAAGGAATTGGTCGGTGCATGTGCTGAAATCATCACTTCGGTGCGTTGTGAACTTTGCCCTGTTTTTTGCCCAGACTGTTTTTCGGCCTGCAAGTTGTCAGACACCCCTTTCAACACATCAACCAAATCTTCCGCTTTCGCATTCTTAAGATAAATGACGCGGTTATTACCTCTGGTTGCCATCTCGACATCAAGCTGAGTGATCAATCGCTTTAGGCGTTCACGGACTTTAGGATCACCTGAGATCAAAATCGAATTGGTACGATCATCGGCCACCAGCTTAGGCTGCAAAAACTCTGGAGTATTTTTGGCATCCGTGGTTTTGTTTAATGCCTCCACAATACGCACCATTTCAGCGGCAGATGCATTACTTAGTTCCACCACTTCGATGTCTTTGTCACCGGCTTGGTCAACTCGTTTGATGATATCGGCTAAACGGTTGACGACCGCAGCACGACCTGTAATCAAAATAATGTTCGCCGGATCATAATGCACTACGTTGCCCGCTCCTGCGTTATCGATCAACTGGCGCAGCAAAGGTGAAAGCTCTCGTACCGAAACATTCCGCACCGCAACAACGCGCGTGATCACGCTATCACCGTTCTCTTTTCCTTCATCGCCAACGACAGGAATCGCAGACGTTTTGGCATCTTTCGACTTGATCACTTTGAGCACGCCGTTGTCCATTTCCACCACGGCAAAACCATACACTTCCAATACATTCAAAAAGAAGCTGTAGTATTGCTCTTCATTAAGTGTGTCATAGCTGCGGACATCAACCTTCCCCCGAACGGAAGGATCAACAATGATTGTTTTTTCAAGATTACGGCCCACGATATTGATGAATTCTTGAATATCGGTGCCTTTAAAGCTGGCACTAAAATCGTTTGCCATGGCTAACGGCGATGACAACAAGCCACCCATCAATAACCACGTCGTTTTGTTTAACCAATGCTTCACGTCTTACTCCCTAAACTCATGCTCATGCATCAGTCTGTCTAAAATTGGATATAAATGTCATGGGATTGCCCGTCTCTTTCGACTGTTAAGTTCATTTCGGTTAACTCAGAGACTGACTGAAAAATCTTATTCATGGCGTCCGGGTCCGTTAAATCCTGACCGTTTAACGCGATTGCGACATCGCCATCTTGTAGCCCTACCGACTCAAACAACTCAGGAGATTGCCCAGGGCTCACTCTGTATCCAAGCACTTTGTCATCACGTTTCACTTGCGACAGGCGTACATATTTAAAGATTTCTTGCGGATTGCTGGCAATAGCGGCGCGAATGTCATCCAACTTTTCTTCTGCAGACGCTGGGTTATTACCACGCACATTCGACGCAACAACGCGCTCAGGCGTTGCTACACTCGGTTTATGATAGTCAATTCCATCCAACATCAAGGTTTCATCGCGCCCTGAGTTATCAATAATAACGCGATCATTGAACACCGCTTTCAATTTGACACGGGTTCCTTCAATGACTTCGTTAACACCATAGGTCGATTGACTGCCACGATTTGCGATTACCGCTAGACTCTTACTCGGTTCATTGCTAGCCACCACCCCAACCAATAATAAGCTAAGGCTGGTTTTAGGTGCATCTTTGACCACAGGCTGTGCGGCTTCGACCTTCTGCTCGCTATAGCGACCAAATAAACTTCCTTGTTGTAAAGAAGAGAGATCAAGCGAACGCGCCGCATTCGGCGTTGATGCGATTGCTCTTGGAGACCAAGGCGTTATATCAACCGCGTTTTGCTGAATCAGCCACACCATTTTTCCTAGAATCCAAGCCGACGTGACCAGCAATACTAAGGTAAGAAATTGGCTGATTTGTTTCTGCCATTGCGGTATTTTTTGTAGCAAACCTGCTTGCCATAAGCGAGATGAGGTCATACTGCTAAAATCGATTCGCCTCAAAAGATGTCCTTACTGATATTTTCTTACTTCAACCATGATATTTCACATTCATGAGCCGTTAGCCAGACGAAAACCGGCGGATTGGCCTCAAACTATACTTCCATTTCATTTAAACTATGCTTCCATTTAAATGGAACAGATACATAAGACCGCGAAGATCGCGCTACAAAAACACATTAATATATCATAGGAGACATTCTCGTCATTTTTACTGACATTATTTTGTCGGGTAGCTTGAAAATCTGGAACCAAAACACCATTGTAAAGGCCATAAAACGTACAAGACTAACTCCCTTTGAGGCACATTTGTAGTATGAGTTCTGCGACAGAGCAAATAAGATTGGATAAATGGCTATGGGCAGCACGATTTTATAAAACGCGGTCGATCGCACGCAGTATGGTCGATGGTGGTAAAGTCCATTATAATGGCCAACGCACCAAGCCAAGTAAAATTGTCGAGCTTGGGGCAACGATTACCTTACGCCAAGGCCAAGAAGAGAAAATCGTCACTGTGATCAATCTGTTAGGGCAAAGGCGCAGCGCGCCAGAAGCACAAACCCTGTATTCGGAAACCGCAGCAAGCATCGCCAAACGTGCCCATCATGCCGAGCAACGTAAGCTCAACGCACACAACCCAAGCCCCGAACGCAGACCAGACAAAAAAGAGCGTCGTGACATCATTAAATTTAAACATCAATAAAAGCTGGACCATGTTCCGAGGAAATAGCTAAATGGCAAATAACATTTTAAATCGCTACTTATTTGAAGATCTATCCGTACGTGGCGAGTTGGTACAATTAGACGACGCGTATCAACACATCCTTTCGAGCCAGGAATATCCAGCCCCAGTACAAAAACTTTTGGGCGAACTGCTCGTCGCAACGACCTTGCTAACCGCAACGCTGAAGTTTGAAGGCTCAATTACTATGCAATTGCAAGGCAATGGCCCAGTTTCCTTAGTCGTTATCAATGGTGATAATGAACAGAAAGTGCGTGGTGTCGCACGCTGGAAAGGCGATATTGCCGATGATGCCGACCTACACACTTTGATGGGTAAAGGTCATTTAGTTATCACTATCGAACCCAAGAAAGGCGAGCGCTACCAAGGTGTGGTCGGTTTAGAGGGTGATAACTTAGTGGAAGTGCTGGAAGGTTACTTCATCCGCTCTGAACAGTTGAAAACACGCCTTTGGATACGCATTGGTACGCAAGATGGAAAAGCCTGTGCCGCTGGCATGTTACTGCAAACTATTCCAGATGGAACGGGTACGCCCGATGATTTTGAGCACTTAGAGCAGTTAACTAACACCGTAAAAAACGAAGAGCTGTTCACCTTAGAAGCCACTGATCTGTTGTATCGCCTGTATAACCAAGAGAAAGTTCAGTTGTTCACCCCACAACCCGTGGAATTCCATTGTGGTTGTTCACGTGAACGCAGTGGGGCGGCCATCATCACAATAGGCAAAGAGGAAATTTACGACATTTTATCGTCTGAAGGATCCGTTTCTTTACATTGTGATTACTGTGGCACCAACTACTCATTTGAAGAGGCTGAGATCGCAACACTCTACGCACAAGCCTCCTCAGGAAGCGACACAATTCATTAATTTGCATGAATTAACAAGCACGAAGAAAACGTATCAGAGCCAGCTTTATGCTGGCTTTTTTTGTGATCAAAACCCAGCAAAATCAAGCCTTAAACAAACAGAATGGCGTACTTATTTTTTTAAAAGTATTAATCTTATTGATCTAGCGCAAAGGTTTGCGTACGCGATAAAATAGTTGCGCCAATATGTGACGGGACACCTAAAACCACAGGAGTGTCATGGGCAATTTTTGAACTGTGTCCCTGTTTTATCCCCCACCCGTTGCTAGCATGGTGAGCAGATAACAATTACAAACATTATTACAAAATCCCTACAAAATCTCTTACAAGGAGCACCTATGACCGTTATGGAACATACAAAGGCTGCACAACTAGACCTGACCAAATACGGAATAACCAACGTAGTCGAAGTGGTTCGCAACCCAAGCTATGAACTGTTATTTGCCGAGGAAACTCGCCCAGACCTTGAAGGCTACGAAAAAGGCGTCGTCACTGAACTTGGCGCTGTTGCCGTTGATACTGGCATTTTTACAGGCCGCTCACCAAAAGATAAATTCATTGTCAAAGATGACACCACACGCGATACCCTATGGTGGACATCTGAACAAGCGAAAAACGATAACAAACCGATTAACCAAGAAGTATGGAATGATCTAAAAGCACTAGTGGGTCGTCAACTATCCGCTAAACGTCTATTCGTTCTTGACGGTTACTGTGGTGCCAACGCAGATACGCGCCTTTGCGTGCGCTTCATTACTGAAGTGGCGTGGCAAGCCCACTTCGTCAAAAACATGTTCATTCGCCCAACAGAAGAAGAGCTAGCTAACTTCGAACCTGATTTTGTGGTCATGAATGGTGCCAAATGCACCAATGACAAATGGCAAGAGCAAGGCCTGAACTCAGAAAACTTTACTGTGTTTAACTTAACGGAAAAAATGCAGTTGATCGGCGGTACTTGGTACGGCGGTGAAATGAAGAAAGGGATGTTCGCAATGATGAACTACTTCCTTCCACTGCAAGGTATTGCTTCAATGCACTGCTCAGCCAACATGGCTAAAGATGGCGATGTGGCGATTTTCTTTGGCCTATCTGGCACAGGAAAAACCACACTCTCTACCGATCCAAAACGTGCGTTAATCGGCGATGACGAGCACGGCTGGGATGATGATGGTGTCTTTAACTTTGAAGGCGGTTGCTACGCGAAAACCATCAAGCTCTCCAAAGAAGCCGAGCCTGACATCTACAACGCGATCCGCCGTGATGCGCTACTGGAAAACGTCACAGTACGTAGCGATGGTTCGATTGACTTTGATGATGGTTCTAAAACCGAGAATACTCGTGTTTCTTATCCTATCTACCACATCGAAAACATCGTTAAGCCTGTATCGAAAGGTGGTCACGCCAATAAAGTGATCTTCCTATCCGCGGATGCATTTGGTGTGCTTCCACCAGTCTCTAAATTGACTCCAGAACAAACCAAGTATCACTTCTTGTCTGGCTTTACGGCAAAACTAGCGGGTACTGAACGTGGCATCACCGAACCAACACCAACCTTCTCAGCCTGTTTTGGCGCAGCGTTTTTAACGCTCCACCCAACACAATATGCCGAAGTGCTGGTAAAACGTATGGAAGCAGCTGGTGCTGAAGCTTATCTAGTCAACACTGGTTGGAACGGCAGCGGTAAACGCATCTCGATTCAAGATACCCGCGCCATCATTGACGCTATCTTAGATGGTTCGATTGAGAAGGCAGCAACCAAGCATATTCCAATCTTCAATCTTGAAGTGCCAACCTCACTACCTGGTGTGAACCCAACCATTCTCGACCCACGCGATACTTACGTGGATCCTCTACAATGGACAAGCAAAGCCGAAGATCTCGCCTCGCGCTTTATCAATAACTTTGCCAAGTATACTGATAACGCAGAAGGTAAAGCATTAGTGGCCGCAGGCCCACAACTCGACTAAAACTGATAAGTCAGTAGCAAGCCCCTTTGATAAGGGGCTTTTTTTGTTGCTGCGTGAGGTAATTTGTTTCACTCTGTCGCAGGTAACGGTTTACGAGTAAGGACACCATGAACAAGGCTTTGGCATTGCTGATTGCGATCATCGCGCTATTTCTCACTTTCATGCTGGGTATGTTTGCACTGATACATACCTCTTATGCTACTCCCGTTGCTCAAACTCTCGTTGAACGACTTTTGAAAGGAAACGTGACGTTTCAATCTCTTCAATACCAGTATCCTTTGCATTTTCAGTTCAACCAATTAACACTGCGGCAAAATAAGCAGTACATCCCGATAGAGCAAGCCGATATTTGGCTCAGCCCACAGCTCATTCGCGACCAAAAAATCGCCGTTGATAGCGTGCTACTTAGTGGTATCAGTCTACAAAATGGCCTTCCTACCGATTTGCGATCATGGCCCATTTCGGTGAGCCAAATCGCGCTCAATCACGCCGACATCGCCCAACAAGGTTGGCTAGCGCGCGGTGTTAACCTACAGATTAAAAATCCACATTGGTCGGATGATCCAACAGCTCTGCCTTTCGGCGAGATACAACTCTCAGCTGAACAATTTTATTGGCAAGGAGAAGCGCTGAATAACCTACTGCTCGATATGGATTACAAACCTGCCAACAGCACCGTCTATGGGCTCTCGTTGTCATGGCGCGGCGCGGCTATTTCAGGTCAAGCCGAGCAGTATCCTCAAGGTTGGTCGCTGATCAATGTGACACTGGAAAAACTCAATCTTAGCCGAGATATGAGTCATTCCTTACGCCAATCGGGTTGGTTTCAGCTCTTTGACAAAATAGACCATATCAATAGCTTAGATATTTTAAACAGTCAGATCGAGCTTGCGGATATCAGCTTGCGTAACGTCGATATTTCGCTGGAGAACATTTATCCACACAGCAATATTTGGCAGCAGCAACAAGGTAAGTTCTCGCTGCAAGCCGACGATGCAACTTGGCTAGGTCAGCAGTGGGTGGAGCCGACCTTTAGCCTGCGCACCGAGCCGGGTAAACTGATTATTGAGGATTTTAGTAGTGAATTTAAGCAAGGTGATATTCAATGGGCGGGTGTTATCACCCCAACCTCAGCATCGCTGCAACAGCTCACTATTCGCGGTGTAAAATGGGTGAGCGAAAGCAAAGATGATTTTACGTCGCTGAGCCAGCATTGGCCGTGGGTTGATAACCTCACCATCGAGCAACTCACCATCGCCAATAGCCAACTCATTCAATTATTTGCGCCACCTTATTGGCAATTGTCTGGTGTCCATGCCAAAGGGAAGCAGTTAACTCTCGTAAAAAAGAAGCGCTTGGGATTGTGGCAAGGCACGCTCAATATCAGCGCAAACAGCGCCAGCTACGATTCACTATTGAGCACGCAAAGCGTCGTTGAGATGCGCAGCGAACAAGGCCAATGGTACCTAGATCGTTTATTTATGCCGTTAGAAAACGGCTATATCGATGCCACTGCGCGTTGGAATTTCCAAACGTTAAGTCAGCCTTGGCAAACCAACATTCATGCCGATGGGCTACCGCTAGCGGTGCTCAATAAAGTCACCCAGCTTCCCTTTACCATAGAGGGTCTCAGTGAATTGGAAGCGCAGGTCAACGGCCTCGCCGGAGACTACGCCACCTTCGCCCACTCCCTCACAGGTGAAGCAACACTCAATATTCGACAAGGCATATTAACGCTAAGCGATCCTGAGCAAAACCTCAACCATGAGCCGTTTACGCTCGAAGGTTTAGTCATTCACTCAGACAGAGGGCGGATGATGATTAATACAACGCCGCTGGTTGGAAAGACGCTCAAGGCAAACCTTGATGGTCACGTGGATTTGGTCAAGTTGGAGAAAGGACAACTTAACCTTAACCTCCAACAGATGTGCCGTGAGATGCACTTCGAACTGCTCCACAACACACAGCACACCATCTATTCGTGTGATCCAGAAACCGACACTTACTCAGCCGATGATGCGGCGGCTAACAATGCCTTGTAATTGGGGATCAACATATAGGTTCCCGTAAATTCAACGGCGGGTTTACCGCCACTGGTGATAGTGACATTGACGACGATACGCGCTTTACGTCCACTGGCTAAACGATCTAAATCGCCACTAATGCCATCCAATGAAGTGAAGGCTAAAGGGTTATGCACCACAGGGTGACGATAGCGGATGCGGCTATCAACCAAAACAATATCGCCATTCAGGCTTCGCTCACGCATCAGCAACCATGCCATTCCCCATCCGGTCAAGGTGGCAAGGGTAAATGCCGAGCCTGCAAATAAGGTGTTGTGTGGGTTCAAATTCGGATTGAGCTGAGCGCTGCACTCAAATTGGTAGCCCGTATATTGAGTCACCTTAATGCCCATTTTTTCGCTGATAGGAATGTGCGTGGCCCAGCGTTCTTGCAGTTCAGTACACCATTCAGGTTTGCGAATCACATTGGCCATGGGATCAAGCGGTTTGACCATTTGTTGATGTCGAACCGGCCCGCGTTCATCATTGAGCGAGCCCCGGCGTTCAAAGCCGTTCTTTTCATAAAATGCAATCGCATCTTCACGGGCGCTACAGACTAGGCGCTTTGCACCTTCTTGACGAGCCAGCGACTCTAGCGCCACCAGCACCAAAGAGCCCATACCTTTATTGCGACGGCTACTTTTAACCGCCATATAGCGAATTTGCCCTTCGCAATCTGGCGTAATGTACAAGCGACCAATGGCAATCGGTCGGTTACGACCATCGACAATCATCCTGTGATGGCTCATGCCATCATACTCATCGCGCTCCGAGCCGATCGGTAGATGCCATGGCTCACGCAGCATTTGCCAGCGAAAATGGTAGTATTTATTCAGTTGGTTGTCGGTACTTGGCGTAATCAGTTTAAACATTTGGTTATCCCTAAATCACAGCCTCTCATACTCCGCATGATCCCAACGAAGGAGGCTCTATCCATTTCTTTATTAAACCTGAAGCCAGAATGTCACTGGGCCATCATTAATCAGCGAGACTTTCATATCTTGTGCAAAGCGGCCACGCTGAGTTGGCAAAATGTGCTCACACAAATCCGAAAAGTAATCATACAGATGCTCAGCATCAGCAGGGTGTGCACCTTTTGAAAATCCGGCACGCGTCCCCTTTTTGGTATCGGCTGGCAATGTAAATTGAGACACCACTAAAACCTGACCGTTCACTTGTTGCACGTTCAAGTTCATTTTTCCCTCTTCATCTTCAAACACGCGGTACTGAGTCACGCGTTCGACTAGACGTTTGGCCTTTGCCTCATCGTCATCTCTTTCGACCCCAAGTAGCACCAGTAAGCCTTGATTGATTTCGCCAACCACTTCCCCATCAACACGTACCGCCGCTTCACTCACTCTCTGGATCAACGCTATCACTCTGATTTCCCTTTATCATTTGCTCGGAGATAGGCAATGAGTTTAGCATTTCTTGCTCATTGCTCCAGTGCTCTTTTTCACCCAAAGTCGCCGTCACCTCCGCCCCAACGAGCACAATCATCCAGCATAAGTAGACCCACACAAACAGGATAGGGATCGCCGCCAGTGCGCCGTAAATCAGTTGATAGGAGGGAAACTGAGTAATATAAGCAGCAAACCCTTTTTTACTGAACTCAAATAAAATAGCCGCCACCATTGCCCCGACCAAGGCGTGTGAAAGATGCACTTTTTTATTCGGCACCAGCAGGTACAAACCGACAAAAGCAGAGAATGACAAAATAAAAGGTAGCCAGCGCAGCAACAAATTATAAGCACCAGAGAGTGCTTCGCTGTCAATAATCTTGAGTGAGGTAATATACGAGGTTGCCGCAATACTCGCGCCGACTAAAATTGGCCCGAGCGTAAGAACCATCCAATACATTGAAAAAGAGAGCACCATGCGCCGTTTATCTTTAACTCGCCAAATGTAGTTTAAATTCTTGTCAATATTAGAAATCAGCATTAAAGCTGCAACGAATAAAAATACCCCGCCCACGGCCGTCATCTTACCTGTATTCGCGATAAATTCGAGCAACGCCTCTCGCACTACATCGCCTGCGGCAGGCACAAAATGGGTGATCACAAAATCTTGAATAACCATACCGACATTGGCAAAAATAGAAAATGAGGAGAGAATTGATAACAGCACGGTAAGCATAGGTACGATCGACAACAACGTGATATAAGCCAAATAGCCCGCATTAACATTGACGCGGTCATGATCCATCCGGCTGAGTAAATAACGCGTAAACAGTAAACATTGTTTGCCAAGCTTTTTGATTTTCAAATGCCTTCTCCCTGCTTATTTTTATCATCAATCACCATTCTATACCTAAAACTGACTATATTGCAGATAAGCAAAGGGCGAGAAGTACACTCCTCGCCCTTAGATTAACTCGTTAACTTATACCATGACGGTATTAGCCACGGCTTGCACGTTTACGATCATTCTCAGTCAAATGACGTTTACGGATACGAATGCTCTGTGGGGTCACTTCCACTAGTTCATCGTCGTCAATAAACTCAAGTGCTTGCTCAAGTGTAAACTTGATTGCAGGTGACAATACTTGCGCTTCATCAGTACCAGAAGCACGAACGTTTGTCAGCTGCTTGCCTTTCAGGCAGTTCACTGTTAGGTCGTTAGAACGGTTGTGGATACCGATCACTTGGCCTTCGTACACTTCATCTGCGTGCTCAGTAAATAGGCGACCGCGCTCTTGTAGGTTGAACAGAGCGTAAGTCAACGCTTTACCTGTCGCGTTAGAGATCAACACGCCGTTGTTACGTTGACCAATGTTACCGCCTTTGTGTAGGCCGTAATGATCAAACGTATGGTAAAGCAAACCTGAACCTGAGGTTAAGGTCATGAATTCTGTTTGGAAACCAATCAAACCGCGAGAAGGCATCATGAAATCAAGACGCACACGGCCTTTGCCGTCTGGAGTCATGTTCGTCAGCTCACCTTTACGTAGGCCGATTTTCTCCATCACGCCGCCTTGGCTCTCTTCCATCACATCGATCGTTACGGTTTCGAACGGTTCCATTTTCTGGCCGTCTTCTTCCTTCAAAATAACTTCAGGACGAGAAACCGCAAGTTCAAAGCCTTCACGACGCATGTTCTCAATCAGGATTGATAGGTGAAGTTCACCACGACCTGAAACGCGGAAGCGATCTGGGTTGTCGGTTTCTTCAACACGCAATGCTACGTTATGAACAAGCTCTTTTTGCAGACGCTCAAGGATATTACGTGAAGTCACGTATTTACCTTCTTTACCTGCAAACGGTGAGGTATTGACTTGGAAAGTCATGGTCACTGTCGGTTCATCAACGGATAGTGGCACCATGGCTTCAACACAGTTTTGGTCACAAATGGTGTCTGAAATTTTCAGTTCACCTAAACCTGTTACCGCAATGATGTCGCCAGCGTTAGCTTGTTCAACTTCGTTACGCTCAAGGCCAAGATAGCCCAGAACTGTACCAACTTTACCGTTACGTTTCTTACCATCAGCGCCGACGACTGTTACTTGTTGGTTCGCTTTTACGCTACCACGAGTCACACGACAAACACCGATAACACCAACGTAAGAGCTGTAATCAAGTTGAGAAACTTGCATTTGTAGTGGGCCATCAAGGTCAACTTGTGGTGACTCTACATTGTCAACGATCGCTTGGAACAAAGGCTCCATGTTTTCGCCAACTTCACCTTCGTTAAGTGTCGCCCAACCGTTCAGTGCAGAGGCATAAACCACTTTAAAGTCGAGCTGCTCATCCGTTGCACCAAGGTTGTCGAACAGATCGAACACTTGATCCATAACCCAATCAGGGCGAGCGCCAGGACGGTCAATTTTGTTAATAACAACGATTGGTTTCAAACCGTGAGCAAAGGCTTTTTGTGTTACGAAGCGAGTTTGTGGCATTGGGCCATCAACCGCATCAACAATCAGCAAAACAGAGTCAACCATTGACATGATACGCTCAACTTCACCACCGAAGTCGGCGTGTCCTGGAGTATCTACGATGTTGATACGGAAATCATTCCAGTTAATGGCTGTATTTTTTGCAAGGATAGTGATACCGCGCTCTTTCTCGATATCGTTCGAGTCCATGACCCGCTCTTCCGTATTACCGCGAGACTCTAACGTACCTGACTGTTGCAGCAGTTTATCAACCAACGTTGTTTTACCGTGGTCAACGTGTGCGATGATCGCGATATTTCTTAATTTATCAATCTGTGGAGTAGCCATGGATTTTGCTTCACTTATTAAGGGAGTAACTCGCTTCGGCATGAGGCCGCAACGAGCATAGAACTTGATTAAAAAAACGGTCAATAATGTACCAGATTTTGGCGAAAAACCTAGAAATATGTGATCTATCGCGCTGATTTTCGCTCACCACAAGCTTAGTCCGCTACTTGCTTTAAAACAAATTGCATCAAAATGGACTAAATCAGCATTGACAAGCCTAGTAAACCTAGGCTGAATAGTGTGCGCTTTGGTAGTTAATGGTGCAACATAAAACTCAAGGCACCAAAATAGTGCAAATAAGGATCTTTTTGGTGCAGAGAAGCATTTAAATTCGACAAAGAACAACCAAAGCACTTGAAATTAAAGGATTAATTTAATTGGCACGAATTTAGCTTTGTTAGAAACAGCATCGATTAATAAGTTTAGAATGAAATTAATCAATGCTAGTTTCAATTCGATTCGGGCCATTACCGCTTTAATAACACTGGAGGTTATCCAAGATGTCAGTAGAAAACGTTCTATCGCTGATCCAAGAAAACGAAGTTAAGTTTGTTGACCTGCGCTTTACCGACACGAAAGGCAAAGAGCAACATATCTCTATTCCTGCTCATCAAGTCGACGCAGACTTCTTCGAAGAAGGTAAGATGTTCGATGGTTCATCCGTTGCTGGCTGGAAAGGAATCAATGAGTCTGACATGGTGATGATGCCTGATGCATTAAGTGCAGTTCTTGACCCGTTCACAGAAGACGCAACACTTAACATTCGTTGTGACATTCTAGAGCCTGCAACCATGCAAGGCTACGATCGTGACCCACGCTCTATCGCAAAACGCGCAGAAGATTACATGCGTTCAACAGGGATCGCAGACACCGTTCTTGTCGGTCCAGAGCCAGAGTTCTTCCTTTTTGATGACGTGAAATACACCAACAATATGTCTGGTGCCTCATTCAAAATTGATGATATCGAAGCGGCTTGGAACACTGGCGCTGAAATTGAAGGTGGTAACAAAGGTCACCGCCCTGGTGTGAAAGGTGGTTATTTCCCTGTTGCACCGGTTGACTCATCACAAGACATCCGTTCAGCCATGTGTTTGATCATGGAAGAGATGGGCCTCGTCGTTGAAGCTCACCACCATGAAGTAGCGACCGCAGGTCAAAACGAAATCGCCACTCGCTTTAATACGCTAACTACTAAAGCCGATGAGATCCAAATCTACAAATACGTGGTGCACAACGTTGCGCACGCCTTTGGTAAAACAGCAACCTTCATGCCTAAGCCTCTTGTTGGCGACAACGGTTCAGGTATGCACGTTCACCAATCTCTTGCAAAAGATGGTGTAAACCTATTTGCTGGTGACAAGTACGGCGGTCTATCTGACTTAGCGCTTTACTACATTGGCGGTATCATCAAGCACGCGCGTGCCATCAACGCATTTGCTAACCCATCAACAAACTCGTACAAGCGCCTTGTCCCTGGGTTTGAAGCACCGGTAATGCTAGCTTACTCGGCTCGTAACCGTTCTGCGTCTATCCGTATTCCAGTAGTACCAAGCCCGAAAGCACGTCGTATCGAAGCTCGTTTCCCAGATCCAGCAGCAAACCCATACCTAGCGTTTGCCGCTCTTCTAATGGCTGGTCTTGATGGTATCAAGAACAAAATCCATCCAGGAGAAGCGATGGATAAAGATTTGTACGACCTACCAGCAGAAGAAGCCGCTGAGATTCCAAAAGTAGCCGAGTCACTTGAAGTGGCACTAAAAGCACTGGATGAAGATCGTGAATTCCTGACCGCTGGCGGCGTATTCTCTGATGATTTCATCAACTCATACATCACGCTAAAAGCAAAAGATGTAGAACGCGTCAACATGGCCGTTCACCCACTAGAATTTGAATTGTACTACTCGGTATAATTCTTAGCTTTGGTGCAAAATGTAACTTAGGTTACGGATTTATCAGGCTCGCCTCGCAGGTGAGCCTTTTTCATATTTGGGGTTAATTCCGGACGTCGTAACATTAGCGTTACAACAATAACGGCACTCGAAAGCCGATACCCTTAACGTGAAAACATCTCTATATAGGGGGATGACTGTGAATTTGATCCGAATTTTACTCCTAACACTCATCATGCTTTATTCCGCGATTTCAATTGCACAAAACGTCTATACGTGGGTGGATGCAAACGGCGTGTTGCATCTTAGCGATGTCCCACAAGATAAGGGAGCAAAGCAAATTTCGATTCCTGATTTTCAAGCCGATGCTCCTGAGCCAACCTTTGAAACCTCTCACCCCGTCACTGACCTCACCAAAAATCTGCCACAGGAAAAATCCGCAACCCATGTCAACAAAATAGAACCGCTGACCATTGCAATTCGCTCTCCGGCTGACGATGAAACCTTACGCAGCAATGCGGGCGTTATTTCAATCAACGCCGAACTCAATCGCAACTTAACCGTCAATGAACAGTTGCAATTGGTCATGAATGACAAGGCCTATGGCGCCCCCGCCACTCAACCTACTTGGACGCTGAAAAATCTAGATAGAGGAACGCATCGCTTTTTAATTCAAGTAGTTGTAAACGGCAAGATTATTGCATCGTCTAACCCTGTGACGGTGCATTTACATCGAGCCAGCATCAAGTGATGAACTCTTCGCCAATAAGCTCGATATAACAACAGGTTTCACTTTTTCTTCTGACACCGATGCGCCATACTTAGCCATGCAATGCACCAAAGTTGTGCATTGCATCATTTGGGAACACGGACAAGGATGAAAACGTGAATTGTGAGCTAAGCCAAACGATTTTAAATAATATCGTTACCGCCACCTTGATGCTCGATGAGTCTCTTTGTATCCGTTATGCCAATCCAGCGGCTGAACAACTCTTCTCCCAAAGTGCTAAGCGAATTATCAACCAACCACTGTCAAAACTCATCCAGCACGCTTCTCTTGATTTAGCGCTGCTTTCTCAGCCGTTGCAAAGTGGCCAAAGTATTACTGATAGCGATGTTACGTTTGTGGTCGATGGTAAGCCACTGATGCTGGAAGTGACCGTGAGCCCTATATCTTGGCAACGCGAGCTGATGCTTTTGGTCGAAATGCGCAAAATTGGTCAACAACGACGGTTAACACAAGAGCTCAATCAGCACGCCCAACAGCAAGCGGCAAAACTCTTAGTTCGCGGGCTGGCGCATGAAATTAAAAACCCATTGGGTGGGCTACGCGGAGCGGCGCAACTGCTAGAAAAGATGTTGCCGGACCACAGTCTCACTGAGTACACCCAAATTATTATTGAACAAGCCGATCGACTGCGCGCGCTCGTTGATCGTTTGCTCGGCCCACAAAAACCGGGCAAGAAGTGCTCTGAAAATCTCCATGTAATTTTGGAAAAAGTCCGCCAATTGGTTGAGCTAGAAGCCAGCACACACTTGGTGATTGAACGAGATTATGACCCCAGCTTGCCCGATATTTTGATGGATACCGATCAAATCGAGCAGGCATTACTGAATATCGTCAGCAATGCGGCACAGATTTTATCTCATGATCCGCATGGTAAAATCACACTTCGCACCAGAACAGTGCACCAAGCCAATATTCACGGACAGCGCCATAAGTTAGTGGCACGCATAGAAATCAGCGATAACGGCCCAGGCATTCCTACCGAATTACAAGACACACTGTTTTACCCCATGGTCAGCGGCCGTGAAGGTGGAACGGGGCTGGGTCTTTCTATCTCACAAAACCTGATCGATCAGCACAATGGAAAAATCGATGTTGAAAGCTGGCCAGGTCGAACCACATTTACTATTTATTTACCCATTTGACCGATGTCTGATTGGGTTTGCTGCTAAGGAATAAACATTATGAGTAAAGGATACGTTTGGGTGGTGGACGATGATAGTTCGATCCGCTGGGTGATGGAAAAAACGCTCTCATCAGCCAACATAAAATGCGAAACGTTTTCCGATGCCGAAAGTGTGTTACTGGCGCTAGAAAGAGAAACGCCCGATGTGCTCGTTTCCGATATTCGCATGCCGGGCATGAATGGTATTGAGCTGCTAAACCAAGTTCATTCACGATCTCCTGAGTTGCCCGTCATCATCATGACTGCCCACTCAGATCTTGATGCCGCGGTGAATGCCTATCAAAAGGGTGCCTTTGAGTATCTGCCTAAACCTTTTGATGTCGATGAAACCCTCACCTTGGTTGAACGTGCCATTGCTCATAGTCAGGAGCAGCGCAAAGAACAATCCAATCAACAGATTGGCGTTGATAGTACACCGGAAATCATTGGAGAAGCCCCTTCAATGCAAGAGGTATTTCGAGCGATTGGCCGTTTATCACGTTCCTCAATTTCAGTCTTGATCAATGGTGAATCAGGAACCGGGAAGGAGTTAGTCGCTCACGCGCTTCATCGCCATAGCCCACGCGCCCAAAAACCGTTTATTGCCCTCAATATGGCCGCAATTCCAAAAGATCTCATCGAATCAGAGCTGTTTGGTCATGAGAAAGGAGCATTCACTGGTGCAAACAGTGTCCGCCAAGGGCGTTTTGAGCAGGCCAACGGGGGCACTCTATTCTTAGATGAAATTGGCGATATGCCGCTCGACATTCAAACTCGGCTACTGCGTGTTTTAGCCGATGGTCAGTTTTACCGTGTAGGAGGGCATTCAGCAATCAAAGTGGATGTCCGCATTGTCGCCGCCACTCACCAAAACTTAGAAAAACTCGTTCATCAAGGAAAGTTTCGTGACGATCTCTTCCACCGTCTCAATGTCATTCGTATTCATATCCCAGCACTGCGTGAGCGAAGCCAAGATATAGAAAAACTGACCAAGCACTTTCTCGCCTCTGCAGCAAAAGAATTAGGCGTAGAAATGAAAACGCTGCATCCTAAAAGCATTGAAATTTTGAATCGTCTTGAGTGGCCGGGAAACGTACGACAACTTGAAAATATGTGTCGCTGGTTAACTGTAATGGCCAGTGGCAGCGAGGTGCTACCCAGTGATCTTCCTTCCGAATTATTGTCGGAAAAGAAAAATAGTGACTTTGATAGTGCTATAAGTTGGCAACAACAACTCGCAAGTTGGGCTAAATCTTCATTAGCTTCAGGAGAAACAGAGCTGCTTTCTTATGCACTTCCTGAATTTGAACGTATACTTTTGGAAGCAGCACTTCATCACACCAATGGTCACAAACAAGACGCAGCTAAGGTGCTTGGGTGGGGGCGCAATACGTTGACAAGGAAGTTAAAAGAACTTTACTGATAATTTTTTAATGATCAGGTGCAGTGATTCACTTTCTGGCACAATGCAATCACCCACCACCTTGCGTGTTTTACCGATAATTTGTATGGATGCAGAAGACACGACATGTCATTTACGAATCAAATAACGTTGAAAACAGCCGTTGTTCTACCATTTGTTATGATTTTCCTCATAACGATTGGAGTGATTGTGGGTGTACAAAAATACAGTTATGAAGAGATGGTTGATGACATTAGCAGCAAACAGCTTTCATCATTAAATGCCAATGTAGAGCAGCGGCTGATCAGTTTTCTCGATGAACCTTTTCAAGCCAGCCTCGCTTTAAGCCACACGATCGGCTTTAGTCAGTTCTATTCTGCAGACGATGTCAGTAAAATAGAAGGATATCTGCTTGCCAGTTTTGAAACGCTTTATCGACCGCTAGAACAAATTGATGTGATCGGATTTGGTGGCGAACAGGCGGAGTACGTGGGCTTTCGCAAAGAGATTGGTGATAGTTTTACCTTGATGGTGAAAGATAATCGAACTCAGCAAAACTTGGTGATCTACTCAGGAAAAACCATCAATCAAGATATTCGCTCCACCATTGCCGATTATGATCCAAGAACTCGCCCCTGGTATACTCCAGTTGCACAAAGTTTAAGCCCAAGTTGGTCGCCAATCTACATTAATGTTGATGAACGCCAAGAGATCACGCTCTCTGCTTTAGCACCCGTTTTCTCTATGAACAAATTCATCGGTGTTTTGGTGACTGATGTGAAAATCGATACGTTCAATGCGTTTCTGGCCTCACTGCAACAGAAAACTCATGCCAACGTGTATATTATTGATCCAGAAAAAAGATTGGTGGCTCACTCCAATACCAGCACCGTTGTCTCTTGGGGGACCGAACTGTCGGCAAAAGGAGAGCGACTACTGGCTATCGAAAATGCCAACCCAGTGATCCAAGCCAGTGCACATTATATTGATAACCATGACAAAATGCTGTCAGCAACACTCAACAAATTCGAAACGGTAGTTGATGGCACCCGCTATTTTAATCATCTCACTCCCTTTAAAGATAAACATGGCATCGAATGGTTTATTGGCGTCTCGATTTCAGAAACCGATCTACTTGGTCGATTGCCAGAAAACCAACAAAACAGTTGGATTATTGGCGGTATTGTCAGCCTTATCGGCATTGGTATAGGGCTCATTGCCTTTAATCGAATCACCACTCCAATTACCGCTACCGCGGCTGCTGCTCAGCATCTAGCAAAAGGGGATTGGGAAAGTAACATGCCGAAAGCTGGCAATATTTATGAAACGAGTTTGCTTGTTTATTCATTCAATGAAATGGCCAACAACCTAAAAGCCTCATTTAAGGCATTGCATTCCCAATTGATCTACGATTCCCTAACCAAGCTCTATAGCCGTGAAGGTTTAATTGATAACTTTAGTCAATTAAATCAAATTAATGGCAGCCTATTGCTTATCGGCATCGATAAATTCAGAGATATTAATGATAGCTTGGGACATCAGCAAGGTGACTTACTATTACAAACTATTGCTGAAAAATTACGTACACTATTTGCAAGCACCTCATGTATTGCTCGTACAGGTGGTGATGAATTCGCTATTTACATCCCCTCTTTACAACAAAAGAATGAAGCCCAATCCGCGGCTAACAGTATATTACAAATGTTTGCTGTCCCATTCTCAATGCATAATGAAAAAGTGGTCGTCAATGCCTCCATTGGCATCGTACTCCCTAATGACACACTCCATACTATGGCGCTATGGTTACGTAATGGTAGCATCGCACTCAGCCACGCCAAGCAAGAGCGCTCAAGAATCTGCTATTACTCTCCAGAGATGGACGATGTTTCTCGTAAACGTACGCAAATGCTCACTCAAATTAAGCTTGCCATAGAGAACAAAGAATATATTCCGTATTATCAACCAATTGTAAACTTATCAACGGGAGATATCATCGGAGCTGAAGCCTTGGCACGCTGGGTGACACCAAGCGGTGATATCATTCCCCCCTTGGAATTCATTCCTATCGCTGAAGAAAGCGGCTTTATTGGCCTGATTGGTGAGCAAATCTTGTATCAAGCGTGTTTTGACACGATGCAAGGCATCAAGATGGGTAAATGGGGATCGACGTTTAAAATGCACGTCAACCTCTCAGTGAACCAGCTATCTCAACCTCAGTTTGTTCATGAACTCAAAGCGACTTTGGAAAGAACGGGGCTTGAACCCAATAACCTCGCTTTAGAGATCACAGAATCAAGAATTGTTGATAACGACCCAGTTATTTTAGCAAACATGAACAAACTCAAAGAGCTGGGCATCCATATCGCGATAGATGATTTTGGTACCGGATACAGCTCCCTTTCTTATTTACATCAACTTCCATTCGATTGTCTAAAAATAGACAGGGCGTTTGTATCGCAGCTCGAACAGACAAATCTCAGTAGCTCAGTCGTTGCGGCAATCATCAACATGACTCGTGGGTTTAATGTCGAAATTGTAGCAGAAGGTATTGAAACCAAAGAGCAAGTCCATCTCCTAACCATGCTTAACTGCACTCAGGGACAAGGCTTTCTGTTTAGTAAAGCCATCCCTTTTAACGAATGGTCAACAGATATGGTAAACATAAAAGCCAAATAAACAGAATTGGATGATTTAATACTCTTTGCTAGCTGACACTGGCCACATTGATTTTTATACTTGATGCCATACACACTTTCGGAAAAACATAATGATAACTAAAAATCTACCGCTTACTGATTTGCATCGCCATCTTGACGGCAACATTCGAACCAAAACTATCTTAGAACTAGGGCAACGATTTGGTGTAGCGCTGCCAGCTGGCAGCATAGAAGAGCTCACACCTCATGTACAAATCGTCGAAGCAGAACCATCATTGGTCGCCTTTTTATCAAAACTTGATTGGGGAGTTGCCGTATTGGGTGATCTCGATGCTTGCCGAAGAGTCGCCTACGAAAATGTCGAAGATGCCTTAAATGCTCAAATTGATTATGCCGAGCTGAGGTTCTCTCCTTACTATATGGCTATGAAACATCAACTGCCTATCGCTGGCGTTGTTGAGGCTGTAGTTGATGGGGTACAAGCGGGCGTTCGAGACTTCGGTATTCAGGCTAACCTAATAGGAATTATGAGCCGCACTTTTGGCACCGATGCTTGTCAGCAGGAGCTAGACGCTATTTTGACTCAAAAGCAGCACATTGTTGCAGTCGACTTAGCGGGCGATGAACTTGGGCAACCGGGCGAGCGATTTATTTCTCACTTTAAACAAGTACGAGATGCAGGACTAAGAGTTACAGTACATGCTGGAGAGGCGGCGGGGTCAGAAAGTATGTGGCAGGCAATTAAAGAGCTAGGTGCAGAACGCATTGGACACGGAGTAAAAGCCGTCCATGACTCTAAGCTAATGGATTATCTTGCCAAACATCGTATTGGCATTGAGTCTTGCCTAACGTCAAACTTCCAAACGAGCACAGTAAACTCTCTTGCTCATCATCCTATAAAACAGTTTTTAGAGCATGGGATACTTGCTTGTTTAAATACTGATGACCCAGCGGTTGAAGGTATTGAACTTCCACACGAATATGAAGTTGCAGCACTTCAAGCAGGCCTTTCTCAAGAGCAGATCAGACAAGCGCAAATTAACGGATTAGAATTAGCCTTTCTTTCAGACTCAGATAAAAAAGCACTGTCAGCCAAAGCCGCTTTGCGTAGCTAAATCTCCTGAACCATGTCTCTCTAGCCGATGTTTAATACATCGGCTTTTTTATACCTAAGACATAGAGACCGAAAAGAATAAGAATAGATTGAACAAAGTGTAGCTACCACACGACTGTCCTGAGAGTGATAAAAAATAAAATGCTATTTTTCTCAAACGAAAAAAGCCCTGCTATTACTAGCAGGGCTTCTTAATAAGTGGCGGAGCGGACGGGACTCGAACCCGCGACCC
>NZ_CAWMCN010000139.1:0-439 GCF_963865925.1 Vibrio sp. ZOR0018
GGGTTACATGTATTGAGTGAGTCGGTCTTCGAACATAATCATAAAGCGGTTTAGAGCTTGTCGCCAGTTTCTGATCGGCATCGTCCATTTCTTGGAAGCATCTCGGATAGCCAGGTAGATCACCTTTCTAGCTGATTCATCCGTTGGGAAGAGCTTGCGCTTCTTAATCGCTTTTCTAATAACGCTGTTGAGGGATTCAATGGCGTTAGTCGTGTAAATGGCTCGGCGAATATCCTCTGGGTAGTTAAACAGGGTGTTGAGGTTGTCCCAATGCGCCGTCCAAGAGCGACTGATTTGAGGATACTTACTATCCCATCGGTCAGAGAACTGCGCTAGAGCCAGCAGAGCCTCATCTTCTGTGGCTGATTGGTAGATTTTCTTCAGGTCAGTCGTCACCGCTTTATAGTCTTTCCAAGGGACGTACTTGACCGAGTTTCGC
>NZ_CAWMCN010000140.1:0-15841 GCF_963865925.1 Vibrio sp. ZOR0018
GATGAAGGTCTACGTTTCGCGATCCGTGAAGGTGGTCGTACAGTAGGTGCTGGTGTTGTTGCTAAAGTTATCGCTTAATTTTCGATAATTTATGCACACACTGCATTAAAAAGGGAAGCTTAGGCTTCCCTTTTTGTTTGATGTGACCCTTAGTACATTTCCCTTGCTAATCCTGCTTCGTTTCTGTACTATTTGCCGTCCTTAATTCTCGGTCTTTTTTTTCGTTCCTTGCTTCCTATGGACGACCGAGCCAAACTTGGAAGCTGAATAATCCGTAAGGAGCAACCGATGCGTCATTATGAAATCGTATTCATGGTGCACCCAGATCAAAGCGAGCAAGTTGCTGGCATGATCGAGCGTTACACTGGTTCTATCACTGAAACTGGCGGTACTATCCACCGTCTAGAAGATTGGGGTCGTCGTCAAATGGCTTACCCAATCAACAAGCTTCACAAAGCTCACTACGTTCTTATGAACGTTGAAGCTGACCAAGCTGTGATTGATGAGCTAGAAACTGCTTTCCGTTTTAACGATGCAGTTCTACGTAACATGATCATGCGTACTAAAGCTGCTATCACCGAGCCATCAATCATGCTGAAAGCTAAAGAAGAGCGTTCTAAGCGTGATGAAACTCGTTTCGATGCAGACGCTGAGTAATTGATTTGATGACCAATCGGATGGAGTTGAGTGGCACTGTCGCAAAACCTCCCATTCGAAGCCAAAGTCCTGCGGGTATTGAACATTGCCGTTTCTGGCTTGAACATCGCTCAACAGTGATAGAAGCTGATTTACCGAGACAAGTCTATTGTCGTATGCCGGTAGTCGTCAGTGGGCAGAGGTCAACGAATCTCACTCAACACTTAGTACAAGGCAGCACCATAACCGTAAGTGGCTTTGTCGCTTACCAAACTAGCCATAATGGCGTAGGTAAATTGGTGCTACATGCCGACCACATTACTCAAATTTAAGATCAGGAGATAGCCCATGGCTCGTTTCTTCCGTCGTCGTAAATTCTGCCGTTTCACTGCAGAAGGCGTACAAGAGATTGATTACAAAGATGTAGCAACTCTTAAAAACTACATAACTGAAGCTGGTAAAATCGTACCTAGCCGTATCACTGGTACTAGCGCTAAATACCAACGTCAGCTAGCTCGTGCAATCAAGCGTTCTCGCTACCTAGCTCTATTGCCATACACTGATAAACATCAGTAATTGGCACCGTTTATTAAGAAAGAGGATTAATCAATGCAAGTTATTCTACTTGATAAAATCGGTAACCTAGGCAGCCTTGGCGACACTGTAAGCGTGAAATCTGGTTATGCTCGTAACTTCCTTATCCCACAAGGTAAGGCTGTAATGGCAACTAAATCTAACGTTGAAATGTTTGAAACTCGTCGTGCTGAACTTGAAGCTAAAGTTGCTGAGCAACTTGTTGCATCTCAAGCTCGTGCTGAACAAGTTAACGCTCTTGAAGCTGTTGTTATTACTTCTAAAGCAGGCGATGAAGGTAAACTATTTGGTTCTATTGGTACTCGTGATATCGCTGACGCTATTACAGCGGCAGGTGTTGCAGTATCTAAGAGCGAAGTTCGTCTACCTGAAGGTGCTCTACGTAACGTAGGTTCTTTCGAAGTGAGCATCCAACTTCACTCAGAAGTGTTTGCAACTGCGAAAATTCAAATCGTTGCTGAATAATTTCAGTCTTCGGATGAATTGAAAACACCAGCCTTGGCTGGTGTTTTTTTATCTTCAAACTACCTAGAAACGAAACTGTAAACTAAATGAAGTGACGCTATCGGCTTTACTTAGTCCTGCTGGAACCTTATCGTGGTATTGGCGAGACAAGTTCACTTTCAACGCAATCGAATCAGTAATGTGGTTGGTTAAAATGAGTTCACTATCGGTTCTGATGTTACTTTCTCCTGCGACAAGAGTCAGTTCAGAGGAGATGGTTAAATTATCGAAAGTTGCCCAAACACCTTTTAAGTTACCACGAAATATGACTTCTTCGACTGTATTTGCAAATACAATATCTGTACTTGATATCTCATCTAGGTTGGGTTTTTGGTAACGAAAACCGGGCCCTATTTCAATCTCTAATAGCAATATGTCGGTATTCATCAATTGGTAACCCATTCCACCAGATAGCGTGTAGTCTTTGAAATAGGCGCTGTATTTTGAATCAACACCGTTAAAGTTTGCGTATAGATAGGCTTTTGAAGCTAACTTATAGTCACTTTGCAGCGAATAGTTTGCCTGCCGCTTATTCTCTTTTCCATTTTTATCAAGACGATACAATTTCCACTCACCATTGGTTCGATGGCGACCTGTTATGTATTCTGTCTTGACTCGTGAATTCAATGACTCTGAATCAGTATTACCTGAGTGGGCTTGATAACCCAATTCGACTTGGCTATTCCAAGGAGAAGGAACTTCGATTTCCGTATCGTTTTTAAGATCCTCATTAGCATAAGCTGCATTCATAGCGAACAGGCTAAAACTAAGAAACCAAATTTTGGACACGAAGCACCCCTAAAGTGAATAAAAATAGTGGGCGAAATAGTAGGTGTAGGGCGGTTCTGTTTGGTCAGCATGAGGTTAATTCTCTACGAGATAAACACAAAGTTTCGTTTACATAATTACAAATGATCTATTCTGGCTATAATGGTCGGTCATTAGATAGTATTGAGCGAAGTCATGGCTGCACCACGAACAGATCAACGAAATCGTAAACCGTTTGACGCACAAGTCGACGCAATTAAAGTTCCTCCACATTCGATCGAAGCTGAGCAATCAGTGATTGGGGGCTTGCTATTGGATAACGAACGTTGGGATACGGTGGCAGAGCGTGTGGTCAGCAAAGACTTCTATAGCCGTGCACACCGCCTAATTTTTGATGCAGCTAAATCGATTTTGGAAGCCAGTAAGCCACTCGATCTTATTACATTATCTGAGTATCTCGAGCGTCGCGAACAGTTGGAAGATGTCGGCGGTTTTGCTTATTTAGCGGATTTGGCGAAAAATACGCCCAGTGCGGCTAACATTAATGCTTATGCTGAAATCGTAGCGGAACGTGCATTGGTGCGTAACCTTATCGGTGTTGCCAATGAGATTGCGGATGCAGGTTATGATCCGCAAGGGCGCAGTTCGGAAGATTTGCTCGATCTGGCTGAAAGTAAAGTGTTCGCCATTGCTGAGGAGCGTACCAGCGAAAATGAAGGCCCGCAGAATGTTGATTCGATTTTAGAAAGAACTTTAGAGCGTATCGAACTGCTGTATAAAACACCACAAGATGGCGTCACGGGCGTGAATACGGGGTTTGCTGATCTCAATAAGAAAACGGCTGGTTTACAAGGTTCTGATTTGATCATTGTAGCTGCTCGCCCTTCTATGGGTAAAACGACGTTTGCCATGAACTTGTGTGAAAACGCGGCCATGGAGCAAGAAAAACCGGTTCTTATCTTCTCTCTTGAGATGCCTGCTGAACAAATCATGATGCGTATGTTGGCATCGCTTTCTCGCGTTGATCAAACCAAAATTCGTACTGGGCAGCTGGATGATGAGGATTGGGCTCGAATTTCATCTACCATGGGTATTCTCATGGAAAAGAAAAATATGTACATAGATGATAGCTCAGGCCTAACGCCTACCGAGGTTCGTTCTAGAGCTCGTCGTATTGCGCGCGAGCATGGCGGCTTGTCGCTCATCATGGTCGACTACTTGCAGTTGATGCGAGTTCCTTCGCAATCGGATAACCGTACTTTAGAAATTGCGGAGATCTCTCGCTCGTTAAAAGCACTGGCTAAAGAATTGAATGTGCCCGTGGTGGCTTTATCGCAGCTTAACCGTTCGTTGGAGCAGCGCGCCGATAAACGCCCAGTCAACTCCGACTTGCGTGAATCCGGTTCGATAGAACAAGATGCCGATTTGATCATGTTCATTTATCGCGATGAGGTGTATCACCCTGATAGTTCGTTAAAGGGTATCGCAGAGATTATTATAGGTAAGCAACGTAACGGCCCGATTGGTTCTGTACGGTTGACCTTCCAAGGGCAGTATTCTCGTTTTGACAACTATGCAGGCCCTGCATTTGACGATGAGTAATTTGATGAGCTACATGAAAGCGGCAACCGCCTGCATCGATCTCGATGCGTTAAAGCACAACCTACAGCGAGTAAAACAGCAGGCACCAAACAGTAAAATTATGGCGGTGGTCAAAGCAAATGGTTATGGTCATGGGCTTCGGCATGTTGCGAAACATGCACTGGGCGCGGATGCATTTGGCGTGGCGCGCATTGAAGAAGCGCTGCAACTGAGAGCGAGCGGTGTGGTAAAACCTATCTTGTTGCTTGAAGGTTTTTATTCCCCGATGGATCTTGCTGTATTGGTGACCAATAACATTCAAACCGTTGTTCACTGTGAGGAGCAGTTAGTCGCCTTAGAGCAAGCTCAATTAGATGTCCCAGTCAATGTTTGGTTGAAAATCGATAGCGGAATGCATCGTTTAGGTGTGCGCCCAGAACAATACCCCGATTTTTTAGAACGTTTGCAAGCGTGTAAAAACGTAGTGAAGCCATTGCGTTATATGAGTCATTTTGGTTGTGCCGATGAACTCGATAAATCAACGACTTCTGAGCAAATTGAGCTATTTTTAGCAATGACAAAAGGTCATGAGGGTGAAAGATCACTTGCTGCCTCCGCTGGTTTATTAGCTTGGAAGCACAGCCAGTTAGAGTGGGTTCGCCCAGGTATTATTATGTATGGCGTTTCTCCTTTTGATGATAACTCGGCGCAAGCGCTGGGCTATCAACCTGTAATGACATTAAAATCTCACTTGATCGCAGTGCGTGATGTTAAAGCGGGAGAGAGTGTCGGCTACGGTGCCACTTGGACAAGCTTACGTGACACTAAGGTTGGTGTTATCGCAATTGGCTATGGCGATGGTTATCCTCGCACTGCACCCAATGGAACTCCGGTTGTTGTCAATGGGCGTAAAGTGCCGATTGCAGGGCGAGTTTCAATGGATATGCTTACGGTCGATCTCGGTCCACAAGCCTGCGATAAGGTGGGCGATGAGGTTATTTTATGGGGAAAAGAGCTACCAGCCGAAGAAGTGGCCTCTCACATCGGCACGATTGCTTACGAGTTAGTGACGAAACTCACTTCTCGTGTTGAGATGTCGTATCAATAAAGCCAGAGTATGCACCCATTAGGTTTACCTGACCTAACTCAATATGAGAGCGGGTAAGCTGCGTCATAATGGCGCTCACAAAACGAATAACGACGTGTTGCCTTCCAAATATAGGCAGTCGATACCATTTTCTTTTTTTGCTCAATCGGGGATTCCATCATTTTGAAACAGAGTTTAGGAATGATAGGAATAAAACCTACTGTCACATCGGGATAGATACCATGTTGAAAAATATCAATCCAACGCAAACCAACGCTTGGAAAGCACTGACTGCGCATTTTGAATCAGCGCAAGATATGGACCTTAAATCGCTTTTTGCACAAGATGCACAACGTTTCGATAAATTCTCGACTCGTTTTGGTTCAGATATTCTTGTTGATTACTCAAAAAATTTGATCAACGAAGAGACCTTACAACATTTACAAGCATTGGCGAATGAGACTGAACTAAAGTCAGCCATCGACGCTATGCTGCAAGGCTGCGCGATCAACCAAACTGAAGGCCGTGCCGTACTGCACACTGCGTTACGCAACCGCAGTAACACACCGGTCATGGTTGATGGTGAAGATGTGATGCCAGCCGTGAATGCGGTACTTGAGAAGATGAAATCGTTTTCTGAACGAGTGATTTCTGGTGAATGGAAAGGTTACACTGGTAAAGCGATTACCGATATTGTCAACATTGGTATTGGTGGTTCAGACCTTGGCCCATACATGGTCACAGAAGCACTTGCGCCGTATAAGAATCATCTTAATCTTCATTTCGTTTCTAACGTTGATGGAACACACATCGTTGAAACGTTGAAAAAAGTCAATCCAGAAACCACGCTATTTTTAGTGGCTTCAAAGACGTTTACTACCCAAGAAACCATGACCAATGCACATACGGCTCGTGATTGGTTCTTAGCGGAAGCAGGCGATGAAACTCATGTTGCAAAACATTTTGCGGCGCTGTCGACTAATGCGAAATCAGTCGCTGAGTTTGGTATTGATACAGACAACATGTTCGAATTTTGGGATTGGGTCGGTGGACGCTACTCACTATGGTCAGCGATTGGTCTATCCATTGTATTGGCTGTAGGCTATGACAATTTTGTGGAACTGCTGTCCGGCGCGCATGAGATGGATCAACATTTTGTGGCGACACCTTTTGAGCAAAATATTCCTGTGATCCTAGCCTTGATTGGTATTTGGTATAACAACTTCCACGGCGCCGAATCAGAAGCGATTCTGCCTTATGACCAATACTTACATCGCTTTGCCGCTTATTTCCAACAGGGCAATATGGAATCAAACGGTAAATACGTAGATCGTAACGGTCAAGCGGTCACTTACCAAACGGGTCCAATCATTTGGGGTGAGCCCGGTACTAATGGTCAACACGCCTTTTATCAATTGATCCACCAGGGAACAAAATTGATCCCGTGTGATTTTATTGCGCCAGCGCTCAGCCATAACCCAGCGGGTGATCATCACCAAAAATTGATGTCGAACTTTTTTGCTCAAACAGAAGCGTTAGCGTTTGGAAAAACGCAGCAAACCGTTGAAGCTGAGCTAAAAGCGGCGGGCAAATCAGCACAAGAAATGGCGGCAATCGCACCATTTAAAGTGTTTGAAGGAAACCGCCCAACCAACTCAATCTTAGTTAAGCAGATCACGCCACGCACTTTGGGCAACCTGATTGCGATGTACGAGCATAAAATTTTCGTACAGGGTGTTATTTGGAATATCTTCAGTTTCGATCAATGGGGCGTTGAGCTTGGTAAGCAGTTAGCAAACCAAATTCTGCCTGAGTTAGCCGACGATGCTCAAGTGAGTTCACACGACAGCTCAACCAACGGTTTGATTAACGCGTTTAAGACATTTAAAGCGTAATGCGTCAAAACCTTACTTGGATGTGAGTAAGGTTTTATCCAAATAAAAAAGGTTGATACTTAACGGTATCAACCTTTTTTTCTTTAATGAAAGAGCTTACTCGAAACAGATTTCGATAAAAGCGTTACCCCACTGAGAGGTAAACGGCATGATAATAATTGCACCTTCGCATTTATGACGAATCGTGTGGCCTTTTCCTGAGACAACAACCGGAGTTGCCATATCAAAGTCAAAACCACTCTCGGCAAGAATGCGTTTAGCTCCGCCTGTCACCATGTTGGTGATTTCGCCGACCATATCTGTCACTTCTTCATTGAGACCGTTGGGGCGTTCACCTAACATATTTTGCATGATTTCCAATGCTAGACTTTCATCAAAAGTAATAGACATGGAACCACGGCTTTGACTACCAACCATACCAATCAAGCCAGAGACATCACCACGGGCAATCTCATCTTTCTTTACACGAGGTTTCTGTGGCTTCAACTCTAATGAAGCCATCGTTTTTAACACGTTCATTAAAGAAGCTAAAAACGGGTTTACAAATTCAGCGCGCATAACCTTCTTCTACTGTTTTTATACTTTCAGACTTGAGGAACACGTTTGGCAAACACCATGAGATTCAATAACGTGATTAACGATGTTAAAACCGTGTTTCTCAGCGTTGCTTGCTAGCAAGGCTATCAGACTATCATCTTGAAGTTCAATAACATTGCCACATTTGTCACAAATTAATAGGTGTGAGAAATGCTTATTAGCATTACAAGAGCAACATGAAATAAAGCTATTTGTTGACTCCACTCTATGAATAAAGCCTTGTTCTAACAAAAAGTCCAGAGCACGATACACCGTTGGTGGTTTCGCTTGGGGCTCGCTTTGCTTTAAATCTTCAAGCAATTCATAAGCACTGGATGCTTTTTTGCTTGAACAAATCAGTTCAAACACTCTCTTTCGTTGAGAAGTTAGTCGTACTCCTCTCGCTGCGCATAGTTCTTCTATTTGTTTCGTTAGCTTGTGGTCCAAATTCATCACCATAACCATTGGACTTTAATAATAATATACTATTTCCAGATTAATAGCCTTGTAGCCTACAACATTTTCTGGAGTTAGTTAGCGATGTGATCGTTGTTTGCAACGAAAATAGTGCTTAAATTACCTTATATCGATGCAAAACGATACAGAAGAAGAACTGTTGGCGCTATAAACTCGAAGCGATTACAATGCCAAACTTTGTTTTTGGCTGTAAGTTTAGCCATTGAAACTGACTGAATTGGGATATCTAAATCATGACTCACCCTTGTAGGCTATCAGTTGCACCCATGCTTGATTGGACAGATCGCCACTGCCGATACTTTCATCGTTTGCTGTCCTCGCAAACGTTACTGTACACCGAGATGGTCACGACAGGCGCGATCATTCATGGTAAAGGGGATTTCTTGGCTTACAACGAGGAGGAACACCCAGTAGCGTTACAATTGGGTGGTTCGAATCCTCAAGACCTTGCTCATTGTGCCAAACTTGCCCAGCAGTACGGGTACGATGAAATCAACCTCAATGTAGGTTGCCCGTCCGATCGCGTCCAGAATGGTCGTTTTGGTGCTTGTTTAATGGCAGAGCCGCAACTGGTGGCGGATTGCGTTGCAGCGATGAAATCAGTAGTTGATATTCCGGTAACCGTAAAGACGCGTATTGGTATTGATGATATGGATTCTTATGAATTTTTGACTGATTTTATTTCATTGGTATCAGAGAAGGGGGGCTGTGAACAGTTTACTATTCATGCGCGTAAGGCGTGGCTTAGTGGTTTGAGCCCAAAAGAGAACCGTGAAATACCGCCGTTAGATTACTCACGGGCATATCAGCTGAAAAAAGATTTCCCACATTTAGTCATTGCTGTGAATGGCGGTGTCAAAACCTTAGCTGAAGTCAGTGAGCATTTACAGCATCTTGATGGCGTAATGATTGGACGGGAAGCTTATCAAAGCCCTTATTTATTGGCGGAAGTGGATCAGGCCATTTTTGGTATGGATACGCCGATTAAAAAACGTTCTCAAATTATTGAAGAGATGTTTCCTTATATTGAACGTCAATTAGCTCAGGGGTCTTACCTTGGCCATATTACCCGCCATATGTTAGGTATGTTCCAAAATATGCCAGGTGCTCGTCAATGGCGACGTTATATCAGTGAGAATGCGCATAAGCCCGGTGCGGGAATTGAAGTCGTGCAAGCGGCATTAGCAAAAATTCCGAAAGAGTTGAATGTGTAAAAATTACCAACTTAAGTGGTGATTTTTACCAATATACCAATAATAGAAAGGCTAAATGACTCGGTGTTATTTGGCTTTTTTTATTGAAATAAATATTGCTTTTCAAGTGCTTGATTGGCCAAGAAACTGTGATTTTTTTAGTCTTGACTTGAAATCAGAGGTGGTAATGACAAGTTGGCTCGATATCTGCTAGTGGTAAGAGAAACGGAGGAAAACATCATGTTTGAACTTATTTTCTTATTGGTTTTTATTGCAACTTTATTGGCGACAGGCATCACTTTGGCGACTGTGTTTATTGCGACGATCATGGGCTTTATAGTATTGGCATTACTAGGCATGATTGGAGTGATGTTTAAGCTACTACCTTGGATCATTGTGATTGTTTTGGGGGTCTGGTTCTTCCGTCATGTGGTGTACACCCCTCGCTAATGTGGCAGTCAACGAAACGTTAACTCACTTCAGGAATATGCTACTATCGCGTTCAATTAAGAACATGCATTAGTAGCGAATAAATAGGGAGCAATAGGGATGAATAAACCAATTTGGTTAGCGTTGGTCAGTGTGGCAATGATGATGTCAACCGCATCGGTTCAAGCAGAATCATTTTATCGTGGAGAAGTTGGTGCTGACATGTGGTGGGGCAGCACTAAAATCGACAATACTCGTCGTGATGATGTGAAGACACCTTCAATCCACGTTGCTTTTGAGCATCAGCTACCTTATTTGCCCAATGCGAGTATTCGTTATACAACGCTTGAGGCGGATTATGCATCCTTTGATAAGTACGACTATACCTTGTATTACAATCTGTTAGAGCGGCAGTTAATGTCGTTCGATGCGGGTGTTACATTCACTCAATATCGTGGTTCTCAGTATCAAGCACCAGATAGCTTGAAGTACAGTTTTGATAAGACGACTTTTAACTGGTATGCCTATGCCACAATTAAAATTCCCAATACCCAAGTTGATGTGATTGGGCAGTTTGATTTTGGTGATAGTGGCGGAATTAAAAGCGCAGATGTACTAGCGGGTTTGCAGTATTCCATACCTATTCGTGCTGGCAATGTCGCATTGCGTGGCGGTTATCGTGTGATTGATCTTGAATTCACCGAACTTGACCCAAAAACGAAAAACTCATTTGTCTTTGTTGATGGTTGGTTCTTAGGGGCTGAATTTCAATTTTAAGTATCGATTCGATACTTACGCGCTAAATGCATTTTCCATAGAACGCCACCTCTGCAAGGTGGCGTTTTTTATAACTGATAATTATATTATTGCGCAATTTCTTAGCAGAATAAGCAAAATGTACCATGCTTAATTCACGAGTGAATAATGTGAAAATGGTGTGGTGATGACGATTACCGAGTTAAGGGACTTGTATCGTGAGAACAAGCTTATCGAAGCCATTATTGAACCTTCTTTCCAAGAAGGGCATTGGATAGTCGAGTTTCGGCATTGCCGTGGTGGGTTCGTGCTATTAACCGATTCTCAGGGTGACGAATGCCAGTATACCGATCTGGATCTTGCCTCTAAATCGGCTATGGAGGTGGGTTTTAAGCAAGTTCGAGTCGAGTCTAAATGAGAGAATTAAGCGTAATGCCTACTTCCAAAAAGTTATAAAACATACTTATCTATTCTTTCTTGTTATTAAAGAGAGTGGTTAATCTATTGTCACGCAATGAATAGGGAAGTCGTGACCATGTCTTCAGGAAATACCATACCCCAAGAGCTAGCCAGTTTAGCTAGCCCACTCAATGACGCGCAACTGAACGGATTGCAGCGTACTATTTCAGAACTTTCCCCGCAGCAGCTTGCTTGGGTTAGCGGATATTTTTGGGGCCTCAGTCAGTCTCAAGCATCAAGTATTTCTACTTCCAGCTCACAAGCAGCCACTTTAGTATCAATGGAGCCTGCGACTCAATTAACCATTATTTTCGCTTCTCAAACAGGCAATGCAAAAGGCCTTGCTGAAGGATTGGAAAGAGAAGCTCAGGCTGCCGGTATCGCGGTTCAATTATTCGATGCGAGTGATTACAAAGGCAAAGATCTTGCGAAAGAAACGCATGTTATTTTTGTTGCATCGACCAATGGCGAGGGCGAAGCCCCTGACAATGCATTAGCGCTGCATGAATTTTTACAATCCAAGAAAGCGCCGAAATTACCTCACTTGCAATATGGTGTGATTGGCTTAGGTGACTCCAGTTATGAATTTTTCTGCCAAACGGGTAAAGATTTTGATGCATTTTTAGAGCAGCTTGGTGCCAAACGTTTTATTGAGCGAGTGGATTGCGACGTTGATTACGAACATCAAGCCGCCGAGTGGAAAGCCAAAGCATTAGCAGTGGTAAAAAAAGCTTTTGCAAGTACGCCTGCGCAAGTTGTGCAATTACCCGTGAGTCAAACCACGAGTCATCTATCTCAATACAGTAAGCAAAATCCTTACAGTGCGACTTTACTGACGAGTCAAAAAATTACTGGGCGAGATTCAGGAAAAGAGGTGCGCCACATTGAAATTGACTTGGGTGAGTCAGGTATAACGTATCAGTCTGGGGATGCGCTTGGAGTATGGTATGAAAACGATACAGAGTTAGTCAATGCCGTGTTATCTGCGACTGGGCTATCGGGTGTCGAAAGTGTTGACGTCGATGGCGAAAGTTTATCCATCCATAGTGCTTTAATGCATAAATATGAAATTACGGCTGCAAATCCTCAGATGGTGACCAAGTTTGCTGAGTTATCTGGTTGTACGAAACTGCTTGAGCTGGTGGAGGATAAAGAGAAGCTCAGATTGTACGCGAGCCATCATCAAGTGATTGATGTACTGCGAGAGAAACAAACTAAACTGACGGCCCAAGCGCTACTCTCTTTATTACGTCGTTTAACGCCGCGTCTTTATTCTATCGCATCAAGTCAAAGCGAAGTTGAAGATGAAGTGCATCTTACCGTCAGCATTGTTCAGTATACACACCAAGATGAGCACCGTTTTGGGGGAGCGTCCAGTTATCTTGGCCAGCGCTTAGAAGAGGGCGACAAGGTAAAGGTTTTCATTGAACACAATAATAATTTCAAACTACCGCAAGATGATAACGTGCCTATTATCATGATTGGTCCTGGCACCGGAATTGCGCCATTTCGTAGCTTTATTCAAGAGCGTGATAACCGTGAAGCAAAAGGAAAAAACTGGCTGTTTTTTGGTGATCGTACATTTACTCAAGATTTTCTCTATCAAGTTGAGTGGCAAAAATATCTGAAATCCGGTGTGCTGAGTCGTCTAGATGTGGCGTTTAGCCGTGATCAACATGAGAAAGTCTACGTTCAGCATCGATTACTTGAACAATCCGAACTGGTCTGGCAATGGATTCAAAACGGTGCGTATCTTTATGTCTGTGGTGATGCAACGTACATGGCGAAAGATGTGCATGATGCGCTAATTGTTATTGCACAGCAGCAAGGTGGGTTATCACGTGAACAGGCAGAGACATATATCAACGATCTGCGCAAAGCAAAACGTTATCAAAGGGATGTGTACTAATGAGCACCAAACAACAATCTAATCATCAAGAAGTATTAGGACAAGAGCTAGGCCCATTGTCAGATAACGAGCGCTTGAAACGTGAAAGTCACTTTTTACGTGGGACGATCGAGCAAGATCTGCAAGATCACATCACAGGTGGCTTTAGTGCTGACAACTTTCAGTTGATTCGCTTTCATGGCATGTATCAACAAGACGATCGCGATATTCGTAACGAACGTGCAAAACAAAAGTTAGAACCTCTGCACAATGTGATGTTACGTGCGCGCATGCCTGGCGGGATCATCACACCGAAACAATGGCTAGCGATAGATAAATTTGCAACTGAGCACAGCCTATATGGCAGCATTCGTTTAACCACTCGCCAAACCTTTCAGTTTCATGGGGTATTGAAGCCTAACATTAAATTGATGCATCAAACGTTAAACAGCATTGGTATTGATTCGATTGCCACAGCGGGTGATGTGAACCGTAACGTACTGTGTACGTCCAATCCTGTGGAGTCTGAACTGCATCAGGAAGCTTACGAATGGGCGAAGAAGATTTCGGAACATCTGTTACCTAAAACGCGCGCTTATGCCGAAATTTGGTTGGATGGTGAAAAACTAGAAACTACAGATGAAGAGCCGATTTTAGGTAATAACTACTTACCGCGTAAGTTCAAAACGACAGTGGTTATTCCGCCCCAAAACGATGTGGATGTACATGCCAACGATTTAAACTTTGTTGCGATTGCCGAACAAGGTCGGTTAGTTGGTTTTAATGTGCTGGTGGGTGGCGGCCTAGCCATGACGCACGGTGATACTTCTACTTACCCGCGTCGTGCTGATGATTTCGGATTTATTCCTTTGGATAAAACCTTAGAAGTCGCCGCCGCTGTGGTTACGACTCAGCGTGATTGGGGAAACCGGTCTAATCGTAAAAATGCAAAAACTAAATACACACTCGATAGAGTGGGCGTCGATGTGTTCAAAGCCGAAGTTGAAAAGCGTGCTGGTATTGAGTTTGCGGTCAGCCGCCCTTACGAGCTCACAGAACGTGGTGATCGGATTGGGTGGATTGAAGGCATCGATGGTAAGCATCATTTAACACTTTTCATCGAAAATGGTCGTTTACTCGATTTCCCTGATAAACCGCTAAAGAGTGGTGTGGCAGAAATTGCTAAAATCCACCAAGGTGATTTTCGTATGACGGCCAATCAAAACCTCATCGTAGCGGGAGTACCTGCTGTACAAAAAGCTACGATTGAGCAGATTGCGCGTCAGCATGGTTTGATCAATGACAATGTGAGTGAGCAACGTAAAAATTCGATGGCGTGTGTCTCTTTCCCTACATGTCCATTAGCTATGGCTGAGGCGGAACGTTTCCTCCCTCAATTTGTAACGGATGTAGAGACGATCCTACAAAAACATGCGTTACCTAAAGAAGAAAACATTATCTTACGAGTCACAGGTTGTCCGAACGGATGTGGCCGAGCCATGTTGGCTGAAATTGGTTTAGTTGGTAAAGCTCCCGGTCGCTACAACCTACATCTTGGCGGCAATAGAGCGGGCACACGTGTGCCTAAAATGTATAAAGAAAACATTACCGATGTACAAATTCTTCAAGAAATTGATGAGTTGGTAGGACGCTGGGCTAGCGAGCGTCTCGAAGGAGAAGGATTTGGTGATTTCACAATCCGCGCAGGAATTATCGAAGAGGTGATCATATCTAAGAGAGATTTCTATGCTTGAAGTACCAGTAGTTCCTAAATTGTCCGAGTTATTGGCGCTAACTAAAGTAGAGCAAACGTTACGCCTTGCCCCATTAAATGCTTATCTCGAAACGTTAACAGCACAGCAGCGAGTGATGTGGGCGATTGAGAATCTAGAAGGAACCCATGCGCTTTCTTCTAGCTTTGGCATTCAAGCCGCATTGATGCTGCATCTGGTTTCTAGCGTAAAAAGTGATATACCAGTGGTATTGACGGATACGGGCTATTTATTTCCTGAAACATATCAATTTATTGACCAGCTCACGGATCACCTGAATCTCAATCTGCATATCTTCAGCGCTACGATAAGTCCATCATGGCAGGAGGCGCGTTACGGTCAACTTTGGGAACAAGGCGTTACTGGCATTGAACAATACAATCACCTTAATAAAGTAGAACCGATGCGAAGAGCGTTAGATGAACTAGATATTGGTACTTGGCTTTCTGGCCTACGCCGAGAGCAATCACAATCGCGGGCGACATTACCTATTTTAGCGATTCAAAATGGTGTGTTTAAATTCCTACCTGTGATTGATTGGACAAATAAAGATGTACATTATTATCTGCAAGAAAATCACCTGCCGTATCATCCATTGTGGGAGCAAGGTTACCTTTCAGTTGGTGACACTCATACCACTCGTAAATGGGAACCGGGAATGAATGAAGAAGAAACGCGTTTCTTCGGCTTAAAAAGAGAGTGTGGTCTTCATGAAGAGAATAACTAAGGAGATGATGCAGGTATTTAATCTTCTATATAGTGTAAAAAAGAAATGAGTGAAACGGAAAAAGCGTCTGAAGGCGCTTTTTCTACGTTTGAAAAGATAAAAATTACAGCTAACGTGTATAACTCTGTGGATAACATGTTTACTTGATCTTAGTAAAATTGAATAAATAAGGCTTTGAGCAGTAATTTGGTGATTAAGCGCTATTTTTGCAATTTTTATAAAATAACGCTTGCCAACGTGACGGCGATCTCTATAATGCGACCTCACTGACACGGCACGGCCAGTAAGGGTTCAAGCCCAATTAGCCAGCCAATCAGTAGGTCAAATCAGTAAGACGAAATAATGTAAAAAAGTGTTTGACACTTTTCATTATCTCGCTAGAATGGCCGCCTCTTCAAAGGAAGCCTCGGTAAGCCAGCGAAGAACGCTCTTTAACAATATAAACCTATCAATCTGTGTGGGCACTCGTTGATGATAATCAAAAAAGATTTATCAATGA
>NZ_CAWMCN010000141.1:0-11558 GCF_963865925.1 Vibrio sp. ZOR0018
ATTCAACTGATCTGCCGATTAAAGTCTTAACTGATCGGCATTAGGGCGTTTGCTCTGGCTTCCCAGACCTGTGATTCCACACTGCTTATACCGATTCATCCATTTACGTAATGTTGGTCTAGAAATACCACATCCCTCATACATTTTTACCCACTGTAATCTTTGTTGGATTTCTCTGTCCATAGACATCTAGTATAGTTGAAAGGATATCTATGAATCACACGCATAAATGGCTCCTTTTTTTGATCACGTCTATGGACCTTTGCATCCAATAGGCATAAAATCCGCGCTGATTGGGGAGTAGTCGCCTTTGTTTACTTATCGTCAGCTCGTTAAGCGCATGCTTATCCGGTAAGTATAAATAGCCTTCTGTTAAAAACGGAATGCTTATTTCGACGAGACCAACGCATTCAGCTCTGTTCATTATGAACAGCGGTTTTTGTTTGCGGAAGGTTTCGATCGGTTAATCCCATCTTATCCTTCCGCCTTTGGAGGATATATGACCCCAACAACCTATCTCAGCTTTGCAATTCTGACTCTATTTCTTGTTGTTATCGATATTTGGCAAACCCGTGGCGGTAAAGTCACGATCACTAAAGCGGCCGTTTGGAGCGTGATTTGGTTTATGCTGGCGTTTGCATTCGCCGCGAGTATCTATTTCTTTTGGGATAGTTACGCACCAACCAGTTCATACAGTGCCGAAAAGGCGACGATCTCGTTTATTACTGGTTACTTGTTAGAAAAGTCGTTAAGTGTTGATAACTTATTCGTCTTTGCGATTATTTTTCATCAGTACGCAGTCCCAGAGCATTTACGCCCGCGGGCTCTATTGTGGGGAGTGATCGGCGCTTTGTGTTTACGAGCGGTGATGATTGTGATTGGTGCACAGCTGCTTGAACAATATCATTGGTTACTTTATGTGTTTGCATTATTTCTTATGTGGACCGGTATTCAACTTGCGCGTGAGAAAGGCGATGAACAGCTAAACCCAATGCCGGAGAAGCTGATTCGACGTTGGTTCAATGTGACGGATCATTACGAAGGGAATGCTTTGGTTGTGAGCCGCAATAAGCAATGGTTTGTGACTCCAATGATGATTGTGATTGGCGTGATTGCTTTTATGGATGTCATGTTCGCATTAGATTCAATACCGGCTATTTTTGCCGTGACCCGCGAACCCTTTTTAGTGTTAGCAGCGAACGTGTTTGCGTTACTTGGTTTGCGGTCTTTGTACTTTGTGTTGCAAGGGATGATGGATAAGTTTATTTACCTAAAACCAGCGCTTTCCTTCATCATGATATTCATTGGTATTAAGATGATGCTAGTCGGTTCTGCGTGGGAAATTCCGACACCAGTCTCACTGGGTGTACTGTTAATCACTATGATTATTGCGGTGTTGGCTTCTGTCTATAAGCAGAGAAGTCCATTACCTGCTACTAATAAGCCATAATATAAGTAAACGGAGGTAAGTGTTTGACAATACTTACCTCTATTTTTTTATTTATCCTTTAGCTAACCGACGATAAAAAAATTAATGTGAAAATTTTGTAAATAACCGGTATTTTTGTTTTTAATTGAGATTTAAATTCGCCAAATCAAACTTAATGTGAATAAGTAGTCGATTATCGTGGATAATAAAAGCGTGCGTTGTTATAGGTTTGTTTCATTAGAATAACTAATTTGAATGTGGAAAATTTGTCATTTTTTAACCAAAAAAATATCACCTAGAATTCATTTCAACAAAGTAAGTTACCGAATTAACAGAGAGGCGATCATGGCACAAGCAATGAATATGGGTACGATTACAGCACCTACCTCTATGGATAAAAAAACCTACGCGGTTAACTTCAAGGGATTGATTGCACATTTAGTTGATATTCTGTTTGTCGACCACAGCGAACCTCGCAGCTACTACGCGAATAATTTGTCTGGTCACATGCAGAAAGATATCGGTTTATACCGTTAATTCAATGTGTAGAGATGTAAAAGCCGACGGATTAAATAGTCGGCTTTTTTGTATTTAAAATTTACTAGTTTCACTGCTCATGAAAACAACGGTTTCCGAAAAACAAAGGCGCAAACTAAGTTGCGCCTTTGTTTTATTCGTCAATGGCTATTATTTTTTGCGACAGTATTCAGCAATGATATACATAGATTGGCCATTAGCTTTACCAGAGATCAACTTAGGATCGTCGCTTAAACTGATACCGCGAACCACAGTACCCTGTTTAATGACTTGGCTTGAGCCTTTGATAGGGAGATCTTTAATGATGGTCACGTCGTCGCCTTTTTTCAGTTCTACGCCATTCACATCACGAGGCTTTTCTGCATCATCATCCATACCAATTTCAGCCCATTTTGCAGCTTCTTCTTCAAGATACATCATATCAAGTAGGTCTTGAGCCCAACCCTCAGTGGCCGCAAGGCGCTTAAGTTGACGCCACGCCAGTACTTGAACGGGTTGCTCTTGGCTCCACATGCTGTCGTTCAAACAACGCCAATGGTTCACATCTACTGTTTCTGGGTTCTCAATTTGGCCTTTGCAGACATCACACAACATAACGGCATGGTCAACAGTAACCATAGTGTGTGGCGCTACCACAAATGGAGCTAATGGAGATTCTGATGAACAAAGCTCACATTTTGATTGGCTGCGTTCAAGTAAAGTTGCTTCAGTAGACATAGTACCCACCTTGTAAAAATATGTAAGCGCGTATTATCCACGTTACGACTGGAATTAAAAGGGGAGATGGCAAAAAGCTTGGTATTCGTGAGGGAATTGAACTAAGTCATCTTCAATAGTAAGAAAACGGGCATCGTGCTTTACGCTGTTATTGCTCAAAGGCATAATGAACGCCGTTTTTATGTTTGTATGTAGGTATCACTGTGGAACTCCTTTCCGCTCCATTTTTAGGAAAATCACTTCGTCTCGAAGGTTCAATGTCAGGCTGGCAGCAACTCTATTGGGATAATCAACTGGTCGCGCAATGCGATGCGACAGGGAATATCGAGGCGACAACGACCCATAGATTTCAGTTGTTAAGTGGTGAAACGCCGATCCAGTGTGAGCTGAATGTCGAGCTGAGTTGGCAGCCTTTTAAACTTCGTTATCAGGCATTAGTCAATGGTGACATTGTCACGCAAGGTGAGCGTTCAGAAAAAGACATTGAAAAACAAACACCTTATAGCCCGCCAAAGCCGGAGCGACGTTTTAGCCTTATTGGTCTAGTCTCACTTGGTATGAAAGCACTGAAAAGTGCCAAGCTGATTAAAGTTGTTCTGGCGTCAGCAAGTATCGCAGCCTATTCGTGGTTATTTTCCTTCCAGTTTGCTATGGCGCTTATTGCCTGTTTGGTGTTCCATGAATTTGGCCATATCAAAGCGATGAAGTATTTTGGTATGAAGACTAAAGGCATTTATCTCATTCCATTTCTTGGTGGCTTGGCATTAAGTGATGAAAAAATCAATACACGTTGGCAAGATGTAGTGATCTCAATTATGGGGCCATTTTTTGGTTTGCTGCTCTCGGTTGTGCTGGTTGTCGCGTACTGGATCACAGGAGAGATATTTTTTGCCGGCCTTGCTGTTTTTAATGCCTTTCTCAATCTCTTCAATCTATTGCCTATATTGCCGCTTGATGGTGGTCACGTGTTAAAAAGCATCAGCTTTTCTATGAACAGCACTTTGGGGATTGCGTTGTGTGCTCTTGCGGCGATCGCTGGTGTCATTTTGAGCTATTGGCTTGGATTAACCCTGTTCGGCTTTTTATTGATTATGGGCAGCATTGAAATTGTAATGGAATGGAAGCAGCGTCATCAAAGTCATTTGCTACCTCTGAATCGATATGGACAAATTGTAGCTTCACTTTGGTATGTCAGTTTAGTGGCTGCGCTTATCGCTATTATTTGGGGTTTTGCAACGACAGGGGATGAGCTGCTACAACTACCATTACGCATTTTAGGTACTTGAGTCGGTACGTTGACACTTGTAAGCCATGTATCAGAGCACTTTTTGTGCTCATCTTTAAGCGCTTAAATGACATCTTTGTATGAAGAGGCTTCTTAGCACCGATAAACTGCTAATGACAACACTGCAGTTAATATTTATGAGCGATCGGATCTGTCTCGAAAATGTTTAGTTGGCAGGATCTCAATCGCTGGAACTGACTGATTACTCGCTGCAAGTTGCTACCTTTTAAGTATAGAATGAATCTCTTTTACGATGAATGAGACAAAAAAGCATGGATATTTGGAAGAAGCCTATCGATTTAATAACGTTAAACGCCACCTCCAAAAACACCTTGATAGAGCATCTCAATATTATTTATACCGATTATACTGATCACTCTTTGTCTGCGACCATGCCTGTTTGTCACTTTACCCATCAGCCGCTTGGTATGCTGCATGGTGGCGCCTCGGTGGTACTTGCGGAAACCTTAGGTTCAGTTGCCGCGAATTTCAGTGTGGATCAAGAACACTATTGTGTAGGGTTAGACATTAATGCTAATCATGTCCGCGCCATGCGAGAGGGGATGGTTATAGGAACAGCGACACCTATCCATCTTGGTATTTCAACGCAAGTATGGCAAATCAATATCACTGATGAGCGCGAACGTTTGGTGTGCACCAGCCGTTTGACGGTCGCAGTACAAAAAATTCGTAACCGTTCTCAAGCTATCAAGGTTGATTTATAAAATGGTGATTGAATTTTCAGGTGGAAAAATCATCGTAACACCCCATGAATTAGTGGTACGAGTATTGGGTGATCTCGCCATCACGCTACAAGCCCAAGCCGATGCTGTTCAGCTCATTGGGAGAGGGGCGAATGTCATCTCTGTAAATTGCTCAGAAAGTAAATGGTCGATTAAGTTGGACAACGAAGAGCAAATTCAGAAACTTTCTCAACAACTCGGCTGTAATATTCTTTAAACAGTGATTAAGACTATTGCATAACCAATATAAAATGAGGAAACTATCTCTGTTTTTTATAAACTGAGATTTCCTCTTTATGAGTAGCCCACGACTTCGCGTTCAATTTGAATCTTTATTTGAGCACTTTAACGGCCAAGATGTTGGTGTCCAGCTAGAAGAGATCACCGAGATCCTTTTCTGCACACGCCGTAATGCGCGTATTGTTCTAAATAAAATGGAGGATGAAGGCTGGATAGAATGGCGTCCTGCGGCGGGGCGTGGAAAATTATCCGATCTCATTTTTAAACGTAGTCGCAGTGATGTCAGTGAAAACCTTGCGCGTCGATACTTGGATGAGGGTAAAATTGGCCATGCATTTTCAGTACTGGATCAAGATGCTGCGAAACTGACGCAAGTGATCCAAAGCTATCTTGGTGTTCAGCATCAAGAAGGTCTGCAAGTCATACGGTTGCCTTATTATCGCCCGCTTTCAATGCTAAACCCGCTAAAATCCATGCGTCGATCTGAGCAACATATCGTAATGCAAATTTTTAGTGGATTAACGCGGCTAGATGAGTATGAACAGCTGCAGCCAGATCTCGCACATACATGGGAATCGGTGACAGCAACACATTGGCGTTTTTATCTTCGCCCAGGGGTTCGTTTCCACAATGGTGATTTGCTTACCACCGACGGTGTTATCCAAAGTTTGTGGGAATTGCGATTTCTGAATTTATTCTCTCATCTTGATAGGATCAGCTCGCCCTCCAATTGGGTTATCGATATCTTTTTACAAAAAGCGGATAGTCGCTTACCGCTTCTTTTATCTGAGTCATGTGCCAAGATTTTACTACCAGAGTCCAATCGTAGTGATAATTTTGATTTAATGCCGATTGGTACTGGCCCTTACAAAGTCATTTTAAATGATGAAAAACGCTTAGTTTTGCAAGCGTTTGATGGATATTTTGGATTTAGGCCTTTGTTAGACCGGGTCGAAGTGTGGGTGATTGACGAAGTACATTCTTCGATGGTTTTTCCTAGCTTATCGCATCCGATAAAAACAAAGCGAGGTTCATTTACAGAAGACGTGGATCTTGATCCCGGCTGTACTTACTTGTTACTCAATCGAAAAAATGGCGTCGCCGCAGATGTCAATTGGGCTAGCTACCTTACCAATAAGCTCAGTACTCTCAACCTATTTCGTCAATTACCAGAAGACAAAGTGGTCGAGTTGGGGGTGTTACCTGCTTATGGCCTGAAACCGGGTTGGTATCATCAGTCATCGGGAGATGTTGCCGCTACACCGCCGGGCGAGCGTTTGATCACCATTGCATATCATGCTCAGCACCCCATGTTTCCAAGCTTAGTGAAAACAATACAACAGCTGTTAAAAGAAGATGGGATTTCGGTGGAGCTTGTTAAATATGATTTGACGGTTGAAGACACCGATGCTGTCGATGTTTGGGTCAAACCGATGGGAATTGCCAACCATAGAGAAGATGCGTTAGCAGGATGGTTACTTGATTACAGTGATATCGAGCATTTAAGCCGCGCTGAAGATTTTTCGTATTGGTGCCAGTTAGTGGATGAATGGCGCGCCGATCCAAATGCCATATTTCCGGCCAAAGAGATTGGCAAATCTTTGATAGAAAAACAGCAAGTTATCCCGATGTTCCACTGTTGGTTAGGGATAAGCAAAGATCAATGTGGTGCATTACAAAACGCGAAATGCAACGCGTTAGGCTGGTTTGATTTTAGCAATGTTTGGGTTAAACCAGAGTTATAACAAATTACAGTGATACCCAAACAACTTGGAGTTACAAGTAGGCGGCTTGTGGTCGATAAAATAAGCTAAGAGTAAACAGCAGAATCTAAATTATCCGTTGTTGCCGTCATTTCTGGCGGCAACAAGTATCAAGAATTATGACGTTGGTTTGATTACGCCGCAGCTAACAACTTCTGTTGATGAGCCAAGTATTCATCGTACGTTCCTTGGAAGTAGACCAACTGTTTGTTTTTCACATCAATGATCGAAGTGGCCAGCGAAGAGACAAACTCGCGATCGTGGCTAACAAAAATCAGTGTCCCCGTGTAGGACTTTAGCGCGTTATTGAGCGCCTCAATCGCTTCCATATCCATGTGGTTGGTTGGCTCGTCCATGATCAGCACGTTGATATCTTGCATCATTAGTTTGCCAAATAGCAGACGGTTCTTCTCACCACCCGAGCAGTTTCTTGCTTTCTTATTCACATCATCGGCTGTAAAGAGTAGTCGGCCAAGAATGGCACGCACCATCAAATCATCATGTTTTACGGTGCGCCACTGCGAGATCCAATCAAAGATAGTCAGATCGTTATCAAAATCAACAGTACTGTCTTGAGGGCAATAGCCAATTGAGGCATTCTCAGACCACTTCACCACACCTTGGTTGGCCTGAAGCTCTTTGACTAAGCAGCGTAGAAAGGTTGTTTTACCGACGCCGTTTTCACCAATTACCGCCAAACGTGAGCCCGCCTCAAGCAGCAGATTACCACCGTTGAAGAGCTGTTCATCGTCAAAAGCGTGGCCGAGATTTTGTAGTTCAAGTGCAAGGCGATGCAGTTTCTTACCTTCACCAAAATCAATCGAAGGACTGATGCGGCTTGAGGATTTCACTTCATCAAGCTTGATCTTGTCCATTTTTTTTGCGCGTGAGCTAGCCTGTTTTGCTTTTGAAGCATTGGCACCAAAGCGGTTAACGAAGTCTTGCAGTTCGTTGATCTCGGCCGCTTTTTTCGCATTGCCAGAGAGCAACTGCTCTCGAATCAAGCTTGACGCTTCAAGAAAATACTCATAATTACCCGGATAAATACGCAGTTCACCGTAATCAATATCAGCCATATGGGTACACACTGAGTTCAAAAAGTGACGGTCATGGGAAATAATAATCATGGTGCATTTACGCTGATTAAGTTCTTCAGCCAACCAACCAATGGTGTGGATGTCTAAGTTGTTGGTTGGCTCATCGAGCAGCAAAATATCTGGGTTGGCAAACAAGGCTTGCGCCAACAAAACGCGCAGTTTCCAACCAGGAGCCACTTGCTGCATCAAACCAAAATGAAACGATTCCTCAATACCCGCTTTCAACAAAATATCTCCCGCGCGACTTTCGGCGGTGTAACCATCCATTTCAGCGTATTCGCTCTCAAGCTCGGCGACTTTCATGCCGTCGGCTTCGCTCATCTCGGCTAATGAATAAATGCGGTCACGCTCTTGCTTGATCTCCCATAGTTTACGGTCACCCATAATCACGGCATCAATTACCGTATACTGTTCGAAAGTAAACTGATCTTGGCTCAGCACACCCAATTTTAGCCCTGGTGTAATGGAGACGTTGCCTGAGCTGGGAGTTAACGCGCCACTCAAGATCTTCATGAACGTCGATTTACCACAGCCGTTAGCGCCAATCAAACCGTAGCGATTGCCGTTACCGAATTTTGCAGAAATGTTTTCAAATAAAGGCTCAGCGCCAAATTGCATGGTGATATTTGCGGTAGAGATCAAGAGAGTTTTCCTAGGTATTCAGTTTAGCGAATCAGTGATGTGCAGACGCCAAATCAGCAGAACATAAACAATGGTTAAATAGGCGGCGAATTATACAGAGTTATTACAAAAAGAACAGATGTGAGAGATAGCTCACAGACGGAAATTGCTCAACGTCGAATTGCCTATCGTTATTGGGGAGAAATGGGTGAATAAAAAACACGCTTCACCACATTTTACAGAATGCAGACTAGTATATGTGCATTCACTTTTATCATTAAAGGGATTTTAACAAGGTGCCACCAACTCACTGTAGCCCGTTTGATTATCAAATTCTCGCTCAAACACTAAGTCAGGGTAGGAATGTAAAATCAGCTCTGCGGTAGTATTGACAAGACAACCATCTAAAAGATGACCACCGATCACTTTGCCTGTTTTATCTGCAACCGCAATGTGCAAGTGTTGATGAGATGCGGTTAGCGTGCCTATCAAAGAGACAATTTCAAATGCATCAACAAGGTGTAGCTCTGAAGAGCCATCAGCGAGGCGGATGCGCACTTCAGATAGGCACCCGACACAAGAAGCGATGTTACCCGCTTGTATGTTCTCTTGCTTTATCAACGCGGCAATGGATTGCTTTAAGTCGTGGCCTTTTATTAAGCGAGACACTGTCACTTTTATCATAGATAATTCGTTATAAAATTATGGATTATGTTTAGTTTATCGTGCATGAGAGTTTACGTCTAAAGAGATTACTGCTTATATCCTTGTTGAGACACAAAGTGGCAATTTTGCTATTTGCTTAAATCCGTTGAGTAACGCCCGTCATTTCACCGAGGAGCCTAAGAATGATTGAACTGTATACCGCCGCAACGCCGAATGGTCAGAAAATCTCCATTGCATTAGAAGAAATGGGGTTGCCATACAAGGTCAACGCTTTTGATCTTTCAACCAATCAGCAAAAAGAGCCTGAGTTTACGGCCATCAATCCAAATGGACGCATTCCCGCAATTGTAGATAAAGATAACGATGATTTTCCAGTATTTGAATCTGGGGCAATTTTGCTTTACTTGGCAGAAAAAACGGGAAAATTTCTGCCCGTAGATCCGAAAGCCCGCTCTCAAGTGATCCAATGGTTAATGTTTCAAATGGGAGGCGTAGGGCCGATGATGGGACAAGCGAACGTCTTCTTTCGTTACTTTCCAGAAAAAATACAACCTGCCATTGATCGTTACCAAAAAGAAGGGCGACGTCTATTTGAAGTCATGGATAGCCAATTAGAGCATCACCGTTATCTTGCGGGTGATGAATACACCATCGCCGATATCGCAACATGGCCATGGGTGAGAATTTACGAATGGAGTGGCATTAATATTGACGGGCTCGAGCACCTACAACGTTGGTTGGCGGAAATCGCGCAACGCCCTGCAGTGATTAAGGGGCTTACCGTGCCACCACCAAGTCAAGAAAGCGATGAACAGCGAGCGGAACGCATTCAGAAAATGGTGACAAGGTAACCTGAGTGATGTGTGTATGACAAAACGGTGGGCTTATAAGTTCAGTTGAAGTATTTAACTGTGGTTCCTAATTTGTGCATTTAGCATTACACTGCGTGAAAATTCGTGATAAGAAAAACGTAATGATTAACGATAAAGACACATTAGAAAACGAAGAAATTGAAATAGAGGCGATTGGTATTGAAGTTTCGTCGCAACCTATTGAGCTTTATAAGGTGTTAAAGATTGCTAACCTAGTGGATGGTGGCGGGCAAGCAAAATTCCTGATTAGCGATGGTTACGTGGCAGTCAATGGAGAACTTGAAACTCGAAAACGACGTAAAATGTACAATGGGGATTTTCTTGAATTTAACCAGGAGTACTACGTTGTATTGTGTGATCAACCCGTGACTGAAGTACCTGAAACTAATGTGACGTCGGTAGTGGCAGCAACAAATGTGCCTAAGCCGAAGCAAAAGGTGTCAAAAACCAAATCGGCTAGAAATAAGCCGGCGACCACAAAGAAAGAGAACTCCGATGCACCTAACAGCAAAGATGCTGAAAGTGGCCGCAACTCAATAGACTTTTTCTAATTTTCTGTTTTTTAATGATCTGATAAATAGACGGGAGCGATATGGCTCCCGTCTTTTATTCAACGCCATTCGTCATTTGTCGTCGAACCGCTATTTAACCCATTAGGATCATCATCAAAAGGGTGTTGTGCCTTATACAGTAACACTTCCAACTGATGTTCTAACTGATTGACTGTCTCATAGTCACCTTCAGAACAGGCTACATAAATTTGTTGTTCTAGTGCTTCAATGCTGTCGCGTATGGTCATTTGGCACCTCTCATCTCACCCATTAAAGGTGACTTTTATCTGTTTTCAAATCTATTGTAGTCAAGTAAACCAGATTCGACAGGTTGATTTTTTCGATACCATGCATGAACTTTATCGCTGAACGGCCAAAACTTCGAAGAACTGCGGCGAATGGCGAACCTATCGAGCAACTTAACGTAGTCCTGCTCATTTTGCATTTTACTCAATAGCATCACCAATTCTGCGATCTCGTGTTCATGCAGTGACAAGTAAGCAGAAGGGTAACTGCCAATGACACCTCTCACTAGAGTCAAATCATCATTCGCTGGGTCACGGTTGCTTTGTTCATCAAATAGACTTGAAATATTGAGATGGGCGTTATTGTGTAACAAAGTAAACAGTTGATCCTCTCCGTTTTCAGCCGTGATCATCAACATCATAATTTGTGGCACAGCCAACAACCCTTCACCTTTGATCTTATTAATGCTATTTAACATCTGTTCACTACGCTTTGAAAAACCAGTGTCAATTATCAAATAACGATTTGATAGCACAGGTTGAAGCTCAGACTTCAAAAGATCAAACAACTCAGATTTTGGATCTTGCGTGTGGTAAACAATACTGGTCGGTTGATCAAAAGGGGCAACGTTACGTTGCAAAAAGTCACTGAGTTGAGTGCTTTGATTTTGATACCAACTTGACTGCTCTTGGTGCCTTATCTCTCTAGGCAACAGAGAGACAAAATTACTTTCACCTTCAAGACGCAGAAAATCCATAAACATGCGAGTAATGAGCTGGTGGCCGAAATTG
>NZ_CAWMCN010000142.1:0-2141 GCF_963865925.1 Vibrio sp. ZOR0018
TGGTATTCGGTTTTCTCGACCACGCGACCACACCTATCGTAGTGATAACGGAATCGTCCCGTATCTAATACACGACCCGCCTTATCGTAGTGGCGAGATTGGCGTGTGACTCGTGCATCATCGAGCGAGACTACATTGCTATCACCATATTCAGTGGCAAAGCCTTGTTGGTTCAGGTTGAGTTCACTGTCGTAACCAAACAGGTGGACAAAGCGTTGCTGACTTTCCCACGTCTTTTGCTGGCGGACGGCTTGAACTTGGCCATTGGCGTTTAGACTGAATCTCGAATTACCACGTTTGGCATCGTTAATGCCTACGAGCCTGTCTAGGGCATCGTACTGATACTGGCGTAAGCTATCACCATTTCTACCAAGCTGTTGCTCTAGCAGTAATCCTGTTTCACTCCATTGGTGGTGAAGGCTAAAACCCTGCTCTGTGGCGCGAGCTTTCTCATGCCCACTGGGGTGATACGCAAATTGCAGCGGGGTATGCTCGCCTACAGACAGTTTCTGTAATTGGTGCTTAGTCCATTGATATTGTCGCGCGGTTTTGCTGCCTGATGAACCAATACGGCGGCCATGTTCGTCGTATTCATGAACGAGCGAGGTGCCGTTGAGGTTTTCTTCAAGGAGCAATCCTGATGGGCTATAAGCAAAGGAGACCCACGCATCACCATTTTCGGTGTAGGTTAAGCGAGAGGCGGCGTCGTACTGATAGTGGTCGACACAGGTAAGAATTGATGGGACAAGTGCCCCAACGGATGGAGCGGATATGAGTTGTTAGTGCAGAACAGGCGAAGCTCAAGTTGAACAAGCGTCGCATCCATTTACTTCGACTGGATAGCTAGCTTCCCGTCACCCATCTTTATCAGCACACCCTAACCTCAACAAACTATTTGCTTGTTGGCACTTGGCAAGTCCGGCTGTTCATTGTCAGAGCTTAATTCCGTTCCAATATCACTGGCTACTCCCTAGATTTGGCCACTTAGCTATCGCGATAAGGGCACGTGCTGTATAAGCAAGTGGCCTTTTTAACAGCGCCTGTCCTTGTTAATTTCTCTTATCTATCGCCAAAAGGACTAACCAAGGCCTCGTGCTGTGTAAGCATGTGGCCTTTAGTAGTGCCTGTCCTTTTTATTCTGATTTCCTTTCCAAGTCTCACGCTACCGTGATTTTAGTGGGACTTGGATAAGCATAGAGAGTTTTTAACAGCCTTCTTATAGGCTTTCAGGATCATCAACTATTGATTCAACAAACGATTTAAATGATCTCCATACACCGAAGATTTCAGCTTCTTCATGTAATACATAGAAATACACAGTACCAAAATCATTCTTCCGCAAAGATATCGAATAAATACCAGAGCCAGGGTCATAAGCAAAAGGTAACATTTCATATCTACTAAAACCAATAGGTAACGATTCATCTTCAAAGTCATTAAATGACTCAATAATCTCAGATATAGAGTAAAACGAATTAATTGGATAAAGGTTTTTATCATCATGCACAAAAGATGGCTGAGGCTGACCTCCATTATACTTTTTATAAATACTCTTCATTTCTTCTGGCAATTTAGAACCAGAAACTCTCTCTAAATTGAGTATTTCATCATCCGTTGCTGGTGGTAAAAAATCTATAAAACTAATTTCATTCATAACATCACCATTTTTTAAAAATATAACTATTTCCTGTATGCGCCTTGTATTGACTCACGCCACCAACATGAGGTATCCCTCTATGAGCACTCTGTTTAACTAATTGCATACTACCTGTATTTGTTACAGAGTCATAATCATCCAAGTGGTGCCAAACATAGCCTCTAGGGGTTGATTTCTGACCTAAAGCCACCATGCTAGCTTGTTCGAAATCTTCGTGATAATTACCTGTGTATTCGATTTTTTGGATTGGATTTACTCCGTTCCTTGTGTATAAGGCGTTACTAGCCGAGTAGTCTAGACCTCCATTATTTGTAACCTCAATCCCAGTGAAGCCCCTTTCTTCTAACTTTTTGAGTGGACACTTCGCCAACCCCAACGGGTCAACCCAATCCAGCGGGTTAAACACATACGCCTGCGGCCTTAGCCCTCCCGCAAACCCTATAGGGTCTGGGCTTAGGTACTGGCCACTGTCTGCATCGTAATA
>NZ_CAWMCN010000143.1:0-1290 GCF_963865925.1 Vibrio sp. ZOR0018
TTTACCGTTCAATTCAAACTCGTTTTAGCTGATAAAAACTCACCTTGCCTAACGCCCGGCTAAGGGGTTGACAACGCACCGCCGAACATAAAAAACACACTGTAAACACTGAATTTCAATTTTGCACCAAAGTCGCCAAGCGTTGGCAATCCCTCTTGAGCCGTTTGTTAGGCTATTAATCCACCAATTCAATACCTAAGCTTTCTAATAAGCTCAACGCTTCATATCGTGAAAACTTAGCCTTTTTAACGTTATTTTCTAGTACGTCAATGGAGTATGCTGTTGATTCACTGAAATCAACCCTTTGCAAATTTGTTCTCATAAATAAACTGTGGCTAAAATCACTATAAATCATTATTGAACCTGCAAAGTTACCTTCACGGAAATCAACATCATGCAACTTACATTCATCCAAAACCAATTCATTTAAGGTCAGGCCAAAGAAAGACGAGTCATTTAAAATACAACGCTTAAAACTTAGCTCAAAGTCCGAGTGATAAACTGGCCATGTCGCTTTCGTCCAATCAACGCCAACTAACTTACTGTCTTGAAATTTAAGCTCAAAGAGCTTTGAGTTTGTAAAATCCACCAAACTCAAATTGCAGCGTTCAAATGTGCAGTTTGTAAACTTACATTTCTGGAATTTAACCGCTGAAAAATCGCAGTCGGAGAATTGGCAATCTTCAAACTCGACGTCGCTATATTTCTCATCAGGTGAGGAAAGCTTCTCAAAAGAAACGTCGAAATATTGCTCATTATTTTTTAAATCTATCATCGTATCCTCTGAATAGCCTAACGCCCGGTTAAGGGGCTGACAACGCAAAACACTGAACCTAAAATAACAACCGTAATCACAAATACTGATTTGAACAAAAACCGCCACGCGTTGGCAGTCCCTCTTGAACCGTTTGTTATAAGCTGCCACTAAACGTTTGGATTACTTGAGTTATTAAACGAATACATGCGTATTTCATCCCTTGGAAACCAGCCTAATTTTTCGTAAAAATTTTGCGCGTTAACATTATTGCTATAAACAAATAAATGCGTCTTTGAAACACCAATCGAAGTCAAAGCATCAACTGATTTTTCAACCAAAGCTTTACCTATTTTTTGGCCTCGAAATTCTAATGAAACAGCCAAATGTTGCAGATATCCTCTGCGACCATCGGTCCCAACGAGTACCGCACCAATAATTTTATTGCCGCTTAAAGCAACAAAACTTAGCCCAGAGTTTCGGTTAAGGTAACTTTCAATGCTTTGTTTAGAATCAGCATCTCTTAATGACAAGCT
>NZ_CAWMCN010000144.1:0-556 GCF_963865925.1 Vibrio sp. ZOR0018
ACTTGCCGACAACACAAAACGAATGGCCGGAGAAATCCCAAAAGATTGAGCCCCTAATTTCACCTGAGTTGCATAACGCCCGGCTAAGGGGTTGACAACGCACCACCGAACTCAAAAAACACACCGTAAACACTGAACTTCAATTTTGCACTAAAGCCGCCAAGCGTTGGCAATCCCTCTTGAGCCGTTTGTTATGCAAATTCAATAAGATAAATCGACTTTACACGACCAAAAACCACCATTGCAATGGTTGAGTGATTCAAGAATCAACCCAAGCAAGAGCCGTGATAAATTAGCCGCCAAAACAAAGTTCACCTTTCAACAACAAACCAAGCTTTTGAATCAGGAAAACTCAACAAGCAAGACTTTCAGAAAAGGCGAAATGCTCGATTAACTTGCCCTTTCCACACTTTACGCCCGCTAAATTCACAACAAACCAGCACCAAAACTCATTGAGGCAAACAAAGAACTTTGCTTGTTTTACGGCTTGAGTTCACCATGGATTTGAAGGTAAAAAAGCTCATTTGCCGACAACACAAAACGAATGGCCGGAGAA
>NZ_CAWMCN010000145.1:0-914 GCF_963865925.1 Vibrio sp. ZOR0018
AAAATCCATACCGACTTTGAACGTGGTTTCATTCGCGCTGAAGTTGTGGGTTATGATGATTTCATTCAATATCGCGGCGAAAATGGAGCTAAAGAAGCGGGCAAATGGCGCTTGGAAGGTAAAGAATACATCGTAAAAGATGGCGATGTTATCCACTTCCGCTTCAACGTGTAAATAACTCGTTAATCAGCCATTAATACACCATTAAAGCCGACAGATTCTGTTGGCTTTTTTGTTTTTTTCTCAAAATCAACCTTAGCGACAAGCAAGGAAAAATCAATAAGCTTAATGATTTATTAACCGTTTTTGATCACAAACACGTCTCTTTGTTCAAAAAAAGTTCGAACGGTTGGTTTCAAAGAATTTATTCAAAAAAACTATTGACGCTCTAGAGCCATATCCGCATAATGCGCTCCGTTCTCGACATTAAGGCAAACTTAAAGAGAGAATAAAAATGGCTACGTAGCTCAGTTGGTTAGAGCACATCACTCATAATGATGGGGTCACAGGTTCGAATCCCGTCGTAGCCACCATTTCCTAAGTGTTTTTCTTATAAAAATATTTAGGAAAGTTGCGGAAATGGCGAAATTGGTAGACGCACCAGATTTAGGTTCTGGCGCCGCAAGGTGTGAGAGTTCAAGTCTCTCTTTCCGCACCATTATTTAGATGAGCAATCATCTTGTAGGGCTATCGCCAAGCGGTAAGGCAGCGGCTTTTGATGCCGCCATCCCCTGGTTCGAATCCAGGTAGCCCTGCCAATATTGAGATGACTAGCGAATAAACTGGTCATAACAACGATTCAATGAATACCAATATTCACTGAATCTACAGGTTAAGTTGCGGAAGTGGCGAAATTGGTAGACGCACCAGATTTAGGTTCTGGCGCCGCAAGGTGTGAGAGTTCAAGTCTCTCC
>NZ_CAWMCN010000146.1:0-4344 GCF_963865925.1 Vibrio sp. ZOR0018
TTGTCAACCCCTTAGCCGGGCGTTAGGCAAAGTGAGTTTTTATCAGCTAAATCGAGTTTGAATTGAACGGTAAATTCCATTTTTTGTGGCTTAACTTAAGCAATAAATCGTCCTCACATATTTGTTGTTTCTTGATCGTGTTGGGTTGTTTTTCGTTGTGAATTTAGCGGCAAAATAACCTTCAGCATCCAAACGTCCGCCGAGAATGCTACGCTCGTCACTTTTCTTCCAAACCGCTCAATTTGAGTTTTTTGTTTCTTTGCTGAGTTGGTATTTTGGTTTATAAATGAATGGGTTAGTTTGCTTAAAATTTACAAAAAGCCTTGTTCTTGGGTTTTGAAAGTGTTGTTGTCAATCTGTTGGCCTAACAAACGGCTCAAGAGGGATTGCCAACGCGTGGCGGCTTTAGTACAAAATTGAAGTTCAGTGTTTACAGTGTGTTTTTTTGAGTTCGGCGGTGCGTTGTCAACCCCTTAGCCGGGCGTTATGCGTCAATGCAAAAAATAAGGACTGAGTATGAATAAATGGGTTTGCGATACATGTGGTCATTCCATCGAAAAACAAGAAGATGGATGGGTTGAATGGATCTCTTTTTCCGAAGGTAAGGTGGGTAGAAATTTACGACTAGTACATTCATTTTCATCTAGCCCACAACAAGTCGGTAGAGTTAGATGTCAGTTTGATGGAAACCTCGAATATAAGAAAGATGGAGGTATCGTGGGAGATTGTTCGCTTTCTGATTTAACTGGTCCTGATGGTTTAATGCGCCTACTTGTATTTATATCAGAGAACGAACTACCAAAGGATGAAGTTCTTGAAATGATAAAACGTATACATATACCAGGATATGAAGATACAAGATTGCACTTTGAACAAGCTATTAGGGCTGGTGCCTTTGAACCCAATATGCCAAAGGATTTCTATAATCAGTCTGATATCAATGCGACCAAAGAGTTCCTTAGATCTTTGACAACAGACGCATAACAAAGCATTTAAGAGTGATTCGCAACGCGTGGCATTTTTGCTATGCGTTGCGTTTAGTGTTTAAGGTGGTATGCGGAAGCTTTGGTATTGTGTTGCTCACACCTTGATGCGGCGTTATGTTTTTAAGAGGAAATCATGTTTACATTGGATGTTGATACCGATCTGAAACTGGCTTTGGTTAATCCCCAGTTTGCTCCGATCTATCTTGAAATTGTTAGTCGAGAGCGAGAATATTTGAGCCAATGGTTAGCTTGGCCTCCTCATGCTAGCAATGAAGAGTTTTTCCTTAGCTTTATCAAAAGTTCATTGCATGATTATGCTGATGGAAAATCCTTAGTTTGTGGGATGATTTATCAAGATAAGTTGGTTGGAAATATCAGTTTTAACAGTATTAATCGTCAACTTAAAAAAGTAGAGATTGGCTACTGGTTAAGCTCAGAATACCAAGGTAAAGGTATTGTGAGTAAGTCAGTTTTAAAACTGGTCGACTTGGCTTTTACTGAACTTGATATGGAAAAGGTTCAGATATCAGCAGCGAGCGAAAATATTCCAAGTCGTAATGTATGTGAGCGTTTAGGTTTCTCGCTTGAGGGCATAATCAGTCGCGCAGAAAATTTGAATGGCCGAGTTGTAGATCATGCAGTTTATGGTCTAAGTCGTACCAATTGGCCCAAAACATAACAAACAATTCAAGCAGACCCTCAACGCGTGGCATTTTCGTTTTGCGTTGAATTTGGTGATTACGGTGTTGTACGGAAAGTTGGTAGTAGCGTTTCGGGCTACTTAATTGGGCGTTATAACGCATTTGAGTTCATCGTATATCAAGGAATGAAATGGACGAATATTGGAATCCGATGGTACCTGAATTGTCGGTATCAAACTTCACTACATCACTGAGATTTTATTGTGAAATTCTCGGTTTTAAGATTAGAAATCAACGAGATAATCCCGATTTTGCTTACTTGGAACTTGAAAAAGTCCAGATCATGTTGGAGCAAATTCATGATAAAGCTTGGGTTACGGATAGCTTAGTCGCGCCATTTGGTAGAGGCGTTAACTTTCAAATTGAGCTGTCAGATATATCTTCGATTTATGAGCGCATTCAAGCAGCAGACATCAAGTTGTTTAAAGAACTCAAAGAAACATGGTATGACATTGGCGAAATACTATCGGGTCAGAAAGAGTTTCTGATACAAGATCCGGATGGTTATCTTTTGCGCTTTACCGAGTATTTAGGTGAAAAATCCAAGTCATAGAATTGCGTTATAACAAACAATTCAAGCAGACCCTCAACGCGTGGCATTTTCGTTTTGCGTTGAGTTTGGTGATTACGATGTTGTGCGGTAAGTTGGTAGTTGCGTTTCGGGCTACTTAATTGGGCGTTATGCTTTATTGAGCCTCAGCAAAATCAATATATAAATTTTAATGAGAAAACTTAGTCTGATTTAGAAGTTTTCTTATTCTAATTTATTGATATTATGAGTTTATTGTTCTTTTTTGTGGCTATTGAAAGTTGAACGATACTTGTGCTTTTTCGGTAACTTTGCCCTGATAAATTGTGCTCGCAAAAGGTTCGGTTTTTGCTGAAAGGTCTCTTTCTTTGGTGTTGTTTGCTCATTGATTCCGCAGGCTATTTCGCTTCAGCATGTTTGGGATCTCATTGGCTTCTTGCTTGCTGACAGTATTTGGTTAGCGCAAGTTTATCGATGATTGTGCGCTTTTGTCCGGCTCTGCCCTGATAAATTGTATGTGTAAAAGGTTCAACTGTTGCTGAAAAGTCTCTTTCTTTGGTGTTGTTTGCTCATTGATTCCACGGGCTATTTCGCTTCAACTTATTTGGGATCTTATCGACAACAATGATTGCTGAAAGTAGGTTGGTTTGTCATTTTGAGTTAAAGTGACCGGAACAAATGAACATTATAAAAGTTCAATGTAATCAATAAGTAATAAAGCATAACAAACGCTTCAAGAGGGACTTCCAACGCGCGGCATTTTTACTGTGCGTTGATTTCGGTGGTTACGGTGTTATGCGGAAACTTGGTAGTCGCGTTGTCAGCCCCTTAAGCGGGCGTTATACATTTTAAGGTTCATCCATGTTTATAGTTTCTAGAAACGAAAATGAGGTAGAGTTTGCAGACGCAGAGTTTTCTTACGTCTCAGAAGTATTAAAGCCTATCGACGCTTCACTTTCTAAGCTCAACCATGAGATTTCCAAAGCAGATGTATGGGAAGTTGGTTGCTTATGTGATAAAGGCGAATACCTGATAGGACTAGGTTTTTGTATCATGCAACGGTATATGTTTGACGTACTTATGGACGTAAATCTTAAACCCTTAGAAGCTAGAAAATTAGGTCCTTGCAGTTCTTTCGGTGAGCCTGTTGCCGAGCTTATACATGCTGCTGCGAATTACTGGAAACATGAACCTGAGTGGCATATCTGGTTAGAAAAACTGAGCAAACAATCGCAAGAAACTATTGATAGAGTTCTGCATCATAGGGATTCAGCCCATTACCCTTTATCTGATCTGCTGGCAGACTTAAATAATAGCTCGGATTTAACCCTTCTTGGTTGTCTGCCATATCTAATTGATTGGCGAAAAGCTGTGTTTGAGTACACCGAAAAAAATGTATAACAAACGCCTCAAGAGGGACTGTCAACGCGTGGCGTTTCCAGTCCCAATGAGCCGCGATGGTTACGGCTGTTGTGTTTGAGTTTAGTGTTAATGCGTTGCCAGCCCCTTAGGCGGGCGTTATATTCTTTTAAGTTCAGCAATCAAAAGGATTCATGATGAACGTGGATAAAGCGAAAAAACGCATATTGAAACGAGTACAAAGAGGTTTCAAAGGTTATCCGCAAATATCTTTAGAGTATTTCGGGAAAACGACAGATTTTGCTACCGAAGTAGTCATCACTTTTGTTCCTAAAGAAAACGCTGAAGCGCAAATTCAGAGATTTACGAGTGATAAGGATGTTCGTGAAGATGAAGCAATTCAATCGGTATTGTTGAAAATTATTGAGCGAGCCGACGCTGCTACGGTTTTAGAAAGTCGAGAAGTATCAGTTTGTTAATGGTTTTTCTGTAATCTTAAGTTGTTGGTCACATTAGTGCTGAGAACGAAAATATAACAAACGCTTCAAGAGGGACAGCCAACGCGTGGCATTTTTACTATGCGTTGGTTTTGGTGATTACGGCGTTATGCGGAAAGTTAGTAGTAGCGTTGTCGCCCCTTAAGCGGGCGTTATGCAACTCAGGAAAATTTAGGGGTTCAATCTTTTTAAATTTCTCCGGCCATTCGTTTTGTGTTGTCGGCAAATGAGCACTTTTACCCTCAGATTCGTGGTTCACTCAAACCGTAAAA
>NZ_CAWMCN010000147.1:0-2334 GCF_963865925.1 Vibrio sp. ZOR0018
GAAACAACAGATGAATTTAATGGAATCATATTTACCTCTGAATTTGAAATTTTCGCTTGTCGGCTAACGCCCAATTAAGGTGTGAAGCACGCGACCACGACACTCAATTTGACCACCGTAATCACTGAACTAAACCCAAACCAAAAATGCCAAGCGTGCTGAATCACTCTTAAATTGTTTGTTAGCCGATTATATTCGTATTTTTGACAGATTTGTGCAAAAAAACACACCAAAACACCTTGCGATGGTGACTTTACATTTTACAGTGCTAGAATGACGTCATGAAATACATTTCAAGGCAAGTTAAAAATGTTAATTGAGTTTACTGTTAAGAACTATCGTTCAATCAAAGATGAACAAGTGCTTAGTATGGTCAAAGATAAAGGCGACGAACTCGAGGATACAAATTCATTCTCTCCCGACGCGCCTTCTGTAGCGCCACTGTTACATTCTGCTGTAGTGTACGGTGCTAATGCTGCTGGGAAATCAAATTTAATCAAAGCATTAGTCGACATGGATGTTATCGTGAGAAACTCTGCGTCTAAAATTCAAGAGGGTGACAATCTACCAATTGATCCATTTTTATTTGATGATGACTCGGCTAAAGCACCTAGTGAATTTGAAGCAGTATTTGTAAATGAAGGTATTAAGTACCAATACGGCTTTACTGCTACAAAACTTCAAGTTTTTGAAGAATGGTTGATTGCTTATCCCAAAGGACGTCCACAACGATGGTTTTCTAGGGTTTTCGATGAAGAAAACAATGTTTATGATTATAAATTTAGCGATAACCTATTTGGTTCTAAAAGCGTTTGGCAGAATGCGACAAGAGCCAACGCTCTTTTTCTATCTACAGCAGTACAGCTGAATAGTGATCAACTAAAACCAGCGTTTAACTGGTTTAAAGAAAAATTGAAACCAACTAATGTTAGTGGATGGGGGCCTACTTTTACAGCTTCGCAATGTGAAAGCCAAGATTCAAAAGAAGAAATTTTAGATTTTCTTCAAGCAGCTGATTTTAACATTCACGATATTAACATTGAAAAAGAAAAGTTTGATCCTAATTCGCTACCTGAGGATTTTCCCGATGAGTTAAAAGAAACCCTAATTCGAGAAATGAAAGATAAAGAAATTATCGAAATTAAAACCATTCATAAAACAAAATCTGGAAAACTAGTTCCACTTGATTTTACAGATGAATCGGACGGTACACAGAAATTTTTCTCTTTCGTCGGACCTTGGTTGGACATTTTAAAAAATGGATACATTTTGGTTGTCGATGAATTACATGATAATCTTCATCCAAAAATGGTTAAACACTTAGTTTCATTATTCCATAATAAAAAAACCAACCCCAAAAATGCACAACTGATCTTTACTACTCATGAAACATCTATTCTAAATCAGGATGTATTCCGTAGAGATCAAATCTGGTTCTGTGAAAAAGATGAGAATCAAGAAACTACTCTTTATCCTTTAACGGACTTTAGCCCTAGAAAAGAAAAAGAGAACCTTGAACTTGGTTACCTGTCCGGTCGCTACGGCGCGTTGCCATTTGTTAGATCAATGAATAAAGGGCTAAAGTAAACATGGGTTCAGATGACTTGCACCATAAGCGAAAAGCAAAAGCAGAAAGAGAACTTTCTCGCAGAAAGTCTAAACGTTCTTCCTATGAGAAAGTTTTAATTGTTTGTGAAGGTGAAAAAACCGAACCAAATTATTTTAATGAACAGGTAAATCATTATAAGCTCAATTCAGCAAATGTTGCCGTTGATGGTAGTTGTGGTTCAAGCCCCAAAAGTGTCTTTGAGAGAGCCAAAGAGTTGGCACAAATAGAAGAAAGACGCGGTGATGCATATGACCGTGTGTATTGTGTCTTCGACAAGGATTCTCACTCTAGTTATGCACAAACACTTGTTGATATAGATAACCATAAATCTTGTTCAAAGTTTCTTGCTGTAACTTCAGTACCATGCTTTGAGTATTGGTTGCTATTGCACTTTCAATATTCCACTAAACCATACCATTCAAGCGGAAAATCAAGTATTGCGGATCAAGTAATAAAGGACTTGAAGGTGTTTATTACCAATTACTCCAAGGGTGATAATGCTATTTTCACTCAACTACTTGGACAACTTGAGTTCGCAAAACAAAACGCCATTAGAGCAAATAAGACTGCAAATAGTAACCATACTGATAATCCCACGACTCTTGTGCATGAGTTAGTTGAATACTTACAGGACTTAAAAAGCGGCTAACGCCCGGCTAAGGGGTTGACAACGCACCGCCGAACTTAAAAAACACACTGTAAACACTGAACTTCAATTTAGTACT
>NZ_CAWMCN010000148.1:0-75579 GCF_963865925.1 Vibrio sp. ZOR0018
ACTGATTTGACCTACTGATTGGCTGCTGGTTGGGCTTGAACCCTTACTGGCTGTGCCGTGTCAGTGAGGCGGCATTATAGAGATCGCCGTCACGTTGGCAACCCCTTTTTGCTGTTTTTTTTGATTTTCTATTCGTTCGAACAGAAAAAAGCCAAAAGACGCTAAAAATCGACTTTTTATTTACAATTTTTTAAAGTTATCACTAAAAAGAGATACTTTTTGCCAGTTTGTGTACTCAACTTCTTTTGAGGTGTCAGTTTCACCGCCAGTCAATGACATGATGAAACGAATCATCACCTTATCGAAAAAGTGATAACGTGGATAGTAAAGAGCACCAGCGAAAACTCCGATTAGCTTGGGTTGCCATGCTGATTTACTGAGAAAGGTTTTAATATAGACACTTCCTTCTGGAGTATCTTTACCCTGCGCTTCTTTTCTTGCAGTTAAGTTGACACAAAAGAACGCCGCTTTAGCGAGTGCTAATTGCTCGGCATGTTTTTCTATAAATTGATAAAGCTTTTTATTTAAATGTCCGTAGCGAATAGAAGCACCAATTAAGACTCGATCGTAAAGAGCTAAATCAATATCCTCAATTTGATGTAAATCGGCAAGTTCGCAATCAAACTCAGAAAGTTCCTCTTTTATATAGTTAAGAATTTTCTTGGTTTGACCTTCACGGGAAGAATAAAGAAAAAGAGCTTTTTGCACGGGATATCCTTAACTGCGCCAAAACGTAGGGGTAAGCAGTATTAATAGTGTAAAAATTTCTAAGCGACCAAAGAGCATCGAAACAACCAATACCCATTTTGCACTGTCATTAACATCCGCAAAGTGTACGGAGACTTGACCCAATCCAGGCCCCAAGTTATTCAATGTTGCCGCGACGGCAGAAAATGCACTCAGTTCATCCATCCCTGTTGCGATCAATGCCAACATACACGCCACGAAGACCAGTGCGTACGCTGAGAAAAATCCCCAAACCGCGTCAACAACTCGCTGTGAAAGAGCACTTCCGCCCACCTTAATCGTATACACGGCTCTTGGGTGGATAAGGCGTTTCATCTCACGAGCACCTTGTAAGGTAAGCAATAAGATACGGATCACTTTCATGCCACCGCCCGTAGAGCCAGCACACCCACCTATAAATGAAGAAAACAACAATAATACAGGTAAGAATAACGGCCAATCTGCAAAACCCGTAGTGGTAAAGCCTGCCGTCGTCGAAATGGATACCGTTTGAAATAGCGCCTGATCAAAAGCGTCATAAAAAGAGTCGTAAGAATGGTGTTTGAGTAAAATCGAAAAGCAAACCGCAAACAAAATGACTTGTATAAGAGCGAAAGCTCTAAACTCTGGATCTTTAAGGTAATATTTTGGATGAACACCACCTGTCGCAAACGCCGCGTAATGGAGCGTAAAATTACAGGCTGAAATGAGCAAAAAAACAACTGTAATTAAATTGATCGCATAACTGTCAAAATACCCCATGCTTGCATCATGAGTCGAAAACCCACCAATAGCGATCGTAGAGAAGCTATGACAAATAGCATCAAATAGGGTCATTCCTGCTGCCCAAAAAGCAGTCGCGCATGCAATCGTTAAGCTTAAATAGATGTACCAAAGTGCTTTGGCGGTTTCGGCAATTCTTGGAGTGACTTTAGTATCTTTGACCGGGCCTGGAATTTCCGCTCGATACAACTGCATTCCCCCAATTCCCAATACTGGCAAAATGGCCACCGCTAGAACGATGATCCCCATCCCACCAAACCATTGTAAAAACTGCCGATAGAACAAAATCGCTTTAGGTAATTCATCTAACCCAACAATGACGGTTGCTCCGGTGGTGGTTAATGCTGAAAATGATTCAAAAAACGCATCAGTAACCGATACATTAGGGTTATCCGCTAACCAAAACGGTAATGAACCCGCACTACCGATAACCGTCCAAAACAGTACAACGATCAAAAAACCGTCTCTGGCTTTCAATTCATGTCGATAGCGGCGGTTTGGAAACCAAAAAAAACCGCCACACATCAACAATACAAAAAAGGTCGTGACAAAAGGCACACCTGCACCATCGCGGTACAGCAAAGCCACCAGCGCAGGGGCAAGCATAGAGACACTAAATAGCGCGAGCAAAAGCCCGACGATACGAATAATAGATCGAATTTGCATTGCTTTTTCTGAAGCGAAGCTTCTGACTTCCTAATTATTTTTTATGGCGGTCACTACAGCTTTTGCACCGCTTTTATTAATGATAGTTTGAGTAAAGGCATCAAGATGGCGCAATTCTATCTCAACAAGAAATTTAACCTGTTCTTTATAATCGGCTTCGACTTCTAATGCTTCATACTGCGCGATGATGGATTGAGCAATCGGCACAAAACCGTAGTCTAACGTTAGGGATAATTTTGTGGTGATTTTTTTCTCAATAGTTTGAAGCTGCTTGAGTGCTTGTTGTACTCCGCCACCATAAGCTTTAACTAACCCACCAGTGCCAAGACGAATCCCACCATAATAACGAGTGACGACGGCCGTTAACTCCCCGACACTCGATCCGGCTAGCTGCGCCAATATCGGTTTGCCCGCCGTCCCTGATGGCTCACCATCATCACTAAAACCCCACAACATCGAATCTTCCGGTCGTCCGGCAACAAAGCCCCAGCAGTTATGTCTGGCGTCGCTATGTTTTATCTTTATTTGCGCAATGAAAGCTTTGGCAGCGTCTACACTCGGAGTATGGGCCAAATAGGTAATAAAGAGGCTTTTTTTGATTTCCTCTTCAAATTGGGTGGGCAACGCTGGAATTAAATAAGGTTGTTCGTTCATGTGAAATCATAGATCGAGCGGATGGCAAGAGTGTAACACGTGCACTTAAAAAAGCAGCGCTGATCTCCATTCGCACTCAATGTTAAACAGTTGTTTAAAAAATGTATTGAAATTAAACAATCCTCAGGTCAAACTAAACCGACTGGTCAAACCAGAACCATTAATACAACAAAAACTCTCACACACGATCTTAAGGTTGTATGTCACGGAGATAGACAATGATTTACCAAGCCAACACCCTACAGGTAAAGGAATTACAAGATGGTATTGCGGAGTTGCGTTTCTGCTCCAAGGAGTCAGTGAACAAACTTGACCTTGCCACTCTTGAATCGCTCAACCATGCACTTGATGCCCTAAAAGCCCACCAAGGACTGAAAGGCCTTATTCTTACTTCCGATAAAGAATCTTTTATTGTCGGGGCTGATATCACGGAGTTTTTAGGTCTCTTTGCTAAACCTGCGCAAGAACTCGACCAATGGCTGCAATTTGCCAATAGCATTTTCAACAAACTAGAAGATCTACCCGTTCCGACACTAGCCGCTTTAACAGGACACGCTCTAGGCGGTGGATGTGAGTGTGTACTCGCTACCGATTTCCGTATTGGTGACGCAACCACCAGCATAGGATTACCGGAAACAAAGCTTGGTATTATGCCGGGGTTCGGTGGCTGTGTGCGTCTGCCTCGTGTAATTGGTGCCGACAATGCTATGGAAGTGATCACTCAAGGCAAAGCATGTCGTGCTGAGGAAGCCCTTAAAATTGGACTGCTCGATGCGATTGTTGATAGCGACAAACTGCTTGAGTCAGCACTCAAAACCATCACATCGGCCATCAATGAAACCGTTGATTGGAAAATGCGTCGCCAGCAAAAAATGTCCGCGCTGACACTCAGCAAATTAGAAGCCATGATGAGCTTCACCATGGCCAAAGGCTTGGTTGCACAGCATGCCGGACCTCATTATCCAGCGCCAATAACCGCTGTTATTGCAATAGAAGAAGCCGCGCGCTGTAGCCGTGATGAAGCATTGGCCATTGAGCGTAAACACTTCGTTAAGCTCGCTCATTCTGAAGCGGCGAAATCCTTGGTCGGTTTATTCCTCAACGACCAATATATTAAAGCACTGGCAAAAAAAGCGGCTAAATCAGCCAATAAAGAAACCGGACGAGCGGCTGTACTTGGTGCGGGGATCATGGGCGGCGGCATTGCTTATCAATCGGCAGTAAAAGGCGTGCCTGTTTTGATGAAAGATATTGCTCAATCGTCCCTTAATTTAGGTATGACTGAGGCATCTAAGTTACTTAACAAGCAGCTAGAGCGCGGAAAAATTGATGGTTTTAAAATGGCCAGTGTGCTGGCATCGATTACGCCTAGCCTGCATTATGCGGGGATTGAGCAAGCGGATGTGATTGTTGAAGCTGTGGTTGAAAACCCGAAAATCAAAGCCGCGGTACTAAGTGAAGTCGAAGCCAATGTTGGTGAGGATGCGGTTATCACCTCGAACACCTCAACCATTCCAATCAACCTACTGGCCAAATCACTCAAACGTCCAGAAAACTTCTGTGGTATGCATTTTTTTAACCCAGTACATCGTATGCCATTGGTGGAAATTATTCGTGGTGAACACACTTCCGATGAAACCGTCAATCGAGTTGTCGCTTACGCGGCCAAAATGGGTAAATCCCCCATCGTGGTCAATGACTGCCCTGGGTTCTTCGTAAACCGCGTACTTTTCCCTTACTTTGGTGGCTTTAGTTTATTACTGCGCGATGGCGCTGATTTCACTCAAATCGATAAAGTGATGGAACGTAAGTTTGGTTGGCCAATGGGCCCAGCTTATCTTCTAGATGTGGTCGGTATTGATACCGCTCACCATGCACAAGCAGTAATGGCACAAGGTTTCCCTGAACGTATGGGCAAACAGGGCCGCGATGCTATTGATGTACTGTTTGACGCCAATAAATATGGCCAGAAAAATGGCAGCGGTTTCTATCAATACACTTTAGATAAGAAAGGCAAACCGAAGAAAACTTTCTCTGAAGAGGTCCTCACTGTTCTTAACGTAGAATGTGGTGATAAACGTACTTTTGACGATCAAACCATCATTGAGCGCATGATGATTCCGATGATCAATGAAGTGGCACTCTGTTTAGAAGAGAAGATCATCGCCTCACCCCAAGAAGCTGATATGGCGTTGGTGTACGGCTTGGGGTTCCCTCCTTTTAGAGGCGGCGTATTCCGCTATCTCGATAGTCTTGGTTTACAAAACTACGTTGCAATGGCAAGCCAATACCAAGCATTGGGCGCGATGTATCATGTACCTCAACTGCTGCTTGATATGGCAGAAAAAGGCGAGACCTTCTACGGTGCTCAACAAGCAAGTTCTATCTAAGGAGAGATGTCCAAATGACTTCACATAAGAGAAATGTCGTAATTGTTGATTGCCTACGCACCCCGATGGGTCGTTCAAAAGGTGGGGCATTTCGTCATACTCGTGCGGAAGATTTATCTGCACATCTGATGAAAGGCATTTTAGCCCGTAATCCACAAGTCAACCCAAAAGAGATCGAAGATATCTACTGGGGTTGTGTGCAACAAACCTTAGAACAAGGCTTTAACGTCGCGCGTAATGCGGCACTGTTGGCTGGCTTGCCGATTGAAATTGGTGCCGTCACCGTTAACCGTTTATGTGGTTCATCAATGCAAGCACTGCATGATGCCACCCGCGCCATTATGGTTGGTGATGCTGAAATCTGCCTTGTGGGCGGCGTTGAGCATATGGGACACGTACCGATGAACCATGGCGTTGATTTCCATCCTGGCATGTCAAAAACCGTTGCCAAAGCTGCGGGGATGATGGGGTTAACGGCTGAGATGTTAGGTAAAATACACGGCATTAGCCGTGAGCAACAAGATGCCTTTGCCGCTCGTTCGCATCAACGCGCTTACGCAGCAACCGTTGAAGGCCGCTTCAAAAATGAAATCCTCCCCACTGAAGCTCATGCCGAAGATGGTACTCTGTTCACGCTCGATTTTGATGAAGTGATCCGCCCGGAAACCACTGTTGAGGGGCTAGCACAGTTGCGTCCTGTTTTTGACCCAGCCAATGGTACTGTAACGGCAGGCACCTCATCGGCTCTGTCCGATGGCGCATCGGCGATGTTGATCATGAGCGAAGAGAAAGCCAATGCGCTTGGCTTAAAGATTCGTGCGCGTGTGAAATCAATGGCCGTCGCTGGTTGCGATCCTTCAATTATGGGTTACGGGCCAGTTCCGGCGACCCATAAAGCGCTACAGCGTGCAGGCCTCACCATGCAAGATATGGATGTGATTGAGTTAAACGAAGCGTTTGCAGCTCAATCTCTACCTTGCGCGAAAGATCTTGGTTTGCTCGATGTAGTGGATGAGAAGGTTAACCTAAACGGAGGGGCGATCGCACTGGGTCACCCTCTCGGGTGTTCTGGCACGCGCATCTCCACCACACTGATTAACTTGATGGAAGCGAAAGACGCCAAATATGGTCTAGCAACGATGTGCATTGGTTTAGGCCAAGGCATTGCGACTATTTTTGAGCGCCCATAACCATTCTGTTTTTCTTCTCACTGAAGAGTCTTTTAAGAGCCAGCTCTGCTGGCTCTTCTTATTAGGTTATTTAGCTTGAAGCCAATCACGATAAAGTTGATCGCTACTGCCCAGATAATTTACCATCCACTCGATCAATTTATGATTATCATCTTTGCGCCATACTAAACAGCATTGACTAAGCAGTTTATCAACGGTGAGAACCCGTTCAACCAACCCACCATCAACAATCAAAGGTTGTGCAATGTGTCTTGGCATGTAGCCCACACCGACTTCATTTTTTAAGCATTCAATCGCACTATACCAATTCGGTAAAAGTAAACGCCGTTGCTGCGGGTAGTGATCCGTATGTCGCTTGGGTAATACACTTGACGTGTCATCCAAACAAATCGCCGGGAACTGACTGACAAAATCTTCGGTTAAATAGGACTCTTGAGCACAAGGGTGATGAGGAGACATTACAAATGCCCAATCCAACACCCCCATGTCACGCACTTCAAAATCACCACCGACAGGAATCGCAGAGGTTGCACCAATCACAATGTCAGCTCGACCTTGCGCAATAGCTTCCCATGAGCCATTAAACACTTCCATGTTGATTTGCAACTCAGCAAACTCAAACGTGCGATAAAAATCTTCCACCAGCGGTTTCATTTTGTCGAGTTTGACCACGTTATCAAGCGTCAATTTTAGCGTTTTCTGCCAACCATGCGCCGCGCGTTTAGTTTGTGAACGAATCTCTTCCATCTGCCTAAGCAATTGGCGAGCCTCCACCATAAACAGCTCACCAGCGGGCGTCAGCTCCACCTTTCTAGGTAAACGGCGAAACAGCAGCACATCCAAATCTTGTTCGACTTGGCGAACGCCGTAGCTGATCGCTGACGGCACTTTATGCAAAACCTCCGCAGCGGCGGTAAAACTACCCAACCGTGCGACAGTATCAAGCATTTCTAATGAGGATTTAGAAAACATAAGCCTTCAATTTTTTTGATGAATAACCAACAAATTTAGCGTTTCATTTAATATTAAACGAAAAATAGAATAGATGAGTAGATAAATTAAGGTTGGCATAGATTAATGCTGGCCAAATATTGATTAATTTTTTTGAATGGTAATAAAAATGAAAGCATCAAAATTACAGTTGCTGTACTTAGCCGCGCTCTCTATGCTTGGCTTCATTGCCACAGACATGTACCTCCCTGCCTTTAAAGCAATGGAAATGGACTTTGCCACAGGGCCAGAGCAAATAGCCTTGTCTCTCACCGTTTTTCTGGTCGGTATGGCATTAGGTCAACTGGTGTGGGGCTTAGCTTCCGATAAATATGGTCACCGTAACACTTTAGCGGCTGGCCTAGTTCTCTTCACGTTAGCATCATTTGGTTTAGCTTTTAGCGAGCAGGTGTGGCAATTATTAGCGTTGCGCTTTGTGCAAGCTTTAGGGGTGTGTGCTCCCGCAGTGATCTGGCAAGCAATGGTAATTCAACGCTACCCAGCTAAAACAAGCCAGCAAATATTCGCCACCATTATGCCTTTGGTCGCGCTTTCACCCGCGCTTGCACCTCAATTAGGCGTCTTACTGGCCGATAACTTTGGTTGGCACAGTATTTTTGTGACATTGACATTAATGGGCGTTGCGCTTGTAGCCTGTACTTTTGCTCAAAAAAATGAACAATCACAACCCAAACAAACCTCAATTAAGCAAGATATCAAAGCTCTGCTCAGCACTAAAACCTACTTGGGTAATGTGATGATGTTTGCTTGCGCTTCTGCGGCCTTCTTTGCTTACTTGACTGGGATGCCAGAGATTATGGCACACCTTGGTTATGCCGCTAAAGATATCGGTTTGAGTTTCATTCCTCAAACGATCGCTTTCATGGTTGGTGGCTACTTAGGTAAGGTGGGAGTGAATAAATTTGGTGACGAAAAAGTGCTCAAGCAGTTGATTGGCCTCTTCAGCGTTGCCACTTTATTAGTATTCATTGCATCACAATGGCAACTGACCTCAATTTGGCCAATTTTGGCACCGTTTTGCTTAATAGCAGTTGCCAACGGAGCGCTTTACCCTATCGTGGTGAACCGCGCACTATCGAGTGCCAAACAAAGCCCAGCCACTGCAGCGGGTTTACAAAATAGCTTACAAATCTGCGTTAGTAGTTTAGCCAGCGCATTGGTCGCAACGTTGGCCAGCCAAGCACAAATGGTGACGGGTATTGCAATTATGATTTGTATGGGCGGGCTATGGATTGGTTATATCGTCTCGAACCGCGAACTTTCTCAACACTTCACCGCACCAGATAATGCACGCGTAGTCAGCGATGAAGAGTAAGTCTTTTAATAAGAACTGATAAAAAGCCGCTCATTATAAGCGGCTTTTTAATCGTTCATTTGTTAGCTACGCTTAACAGGACGCTTCCAACCATTGATTTTGCGCTCTTTCGCGCGAGTGATGACTAACTCACCTTCAGCAACGTTACTGCTTAGCGTAGTGCCAGCACCAATCGTTGCACCATTGGCGATCGTTACAGGAGCAATCAACTGGCTGTCTGAACCGACAAACACATCATCACCAATTGTGGTTTTGAATTTATTGACACCATCGTAATTACAAGTGATAACGCCAGCTCCGACATTAACACGCTGGCCAATTTCGGCATCACCAAGATAAGTTAAGTGATTGGCTTTCGAACCTTCACCCAAACGAGTATTTTTTACTTCCACGAAGTTACCCACGTGAGCATCATTACGCAGTTCAGCACCAGGACGTAAACGGGTAAAAGGCCCAACGGTACAGTTTTCTGCAACGGTTGCCCCTTCAATGACGCTGTATGGGCGGATCACTGTGTTGTCATCAATTTCGCAATCTTTAAGCACGCAACCCATGCCGATAATTACGTTATCACCCAAAGAGACATTTCCTTCGATGATGACGTTTGCATCAATCTCAACATCCATCCCACACTGTAATTCACCACGCAGATCAAAACGCGTAGGATCACGTAGCATCACACCTTGTTCTAATAGCTTTTTCGCTTGTGTTGCTTGATAAGCACGCTCTAAACGAGCCAGTTGAGCGCGATCATTTACTCCTTCCACTTCAATAGAGCTGGCAGGATGAACAGCCTCAACTGCACGGCCTTCATTGTGCGCGGCAGCGATAACATCTGTCAGATAATATTCGCCTTGTGCGTTCTCATTACTTAAGCCTGACAACCAGCGCTTGAGATCGCGCCCCGTTGCCACCATCACGCCCGTATTGATCTCTTTAATTAACTTTTGCTCATCAGTGGCATCTTTTTGTTCAACAATTGCCACCACAGGGCCATGCTTACGCACGATACGGCCATAACCGGTTGGGTTATCCAGTACCACTGTCAGCAAGGCTATTCCATCATTAGGCTGTGCATCTAACAAGCTTTCCACGGTTTCTTCCGAGATCAATGGAACATCACCGTACAACACGAGGATCTTCTCATCGTCTTGGAAATGAGGCGAGGCTTGATCAACGGCATGGCCAGTTCCTAATTGATCCGCTTGCAGCACCCAGTTAACCGACTCTTCGGCAAGCGCTTGCTGCATTTGCTCACCACCATGACCATAAACCAAGTGGATATTTTGGGCACCTAAGCTATTGCACGTATCAATTACGTGTTTCACCATTGGCTTACCCGCCAGTGTGTGCAGCACTTTAGGCATATTAGAATACATTCGAGTACCTTTACCTGCTGCGAGGATCACTGCGCTAAATTTCATTGACAACCTATTGACGTTAAAAAAGTTAAGCCGCATTTTAGCGGTAATTAAAGAGATAGTTAATTTAACTAAATAATTTTCTGTTAAAAAATAAGCAAAAAGGCGACCTATAGGTCGCCTTTTTACATCACGTCTTAATTATAAAACACATTAACGACGTTTTTTGGTCAGCTCGATAACTCGTAACTGAGCCATGGCTTTAGCCAGTTCACTGGCCGCTTGTGCGAAGTTCATATCGCCATGCTGATTTGAAATATTCTCTTCAGCTTTGCGTTTGGCTTCTTCTGCCTTAGCTGCGTCTAGTTCTTCACCACGAATTGCCGTATCAGCCAGTACTGTAGCAGTACCCGGTTGCACTTCGACAATACCACCCGAAACATAAATAATTTCTTCGTGGCCGTGTAGCTTAACGATACGCACCATACCAGGCTTAATAGCGGTCAGCAGCGGTGTGTGACCATGGAAAATTCCCAGTTCACCTTCGCTACCGGTCACCTGAAACGTTTCGACTTGGCCAGAGAAGATTTTCTTCTCTGCACTGACGACGTCTAGGTGAAAGGTTATTGCTGCCATATCGCCTCCTAGTTAGCCTTATAGCTTCTTAGCATTCTCAATCGCATCGTCGATAGTACCGCAGTACATAAACGCTTGCTCTGGAATGTCATCGTATTCACCAGATAGAAGACCTTTGAAGCCACGTAGCGTCTCTTTTAGAGGTACGTAAACACCAGGGTCACCTGTAAATACTTCAGCTACGTGATAAGGCTGAGTTAGAAAACGTTCAATCTTACGTGCACGTGATACAACTTGCTTATCCGATTCAGACAACTCGTCCATACCCAAGATCGCAATGATGTCTTTCAGCTCTTTGTAGCGCTGAAGCGTCTGCTGAACGCCACGAGCGATGTCGTAGTGCTCTTGACCTACGACGAGTGGGTCTAGCTGACGAGACGTTGAATCGAGTGGGTCGATCGCTGGGTATAGGCCCATTGCTGCGATGTTACGGTTAAGTACAACCGTTGCATCCAAGTGCGCGAACGTTGTGGCTGGAGACGGGTCCGTCAAGTCATCTGCTGGTACATATACCGCCTGTACAGACGTGATAGAACCTTGCTTAGTTGACGTAATACGCTCCTGAAGCACACCCATTTCTTCTGCAAGAGTAGGTTGGTAACCTACCGCTGAAGGCATACGACCTAGCAGTGCTGATACTTCCGTACCGGCAAGCGTGTAACGGTAGATGTTATCGATGAACAGAAGTACGTCACGACCTTCGTCACGGAAACGTTCTGCCATTGTCAAACCCGTCAGTGCAACACGTAGACGGTTGCCTGGTGGCTCGTTCATCTGTCCGTAAACCATCGCTACTTTTGATTTTTCAGGCTCTTCGATGTTTACAACACCGGCTTCCTGCATCTCATAGTAGAAATCGTTACCTTCACGAGTACGTTCACCAACACCCGCAAATACTGAAAGACCTGAGTGTTGCAGTGCGATGTTGTTGATAAGTTCCATCATGTTAACGGTCTTACCTACACCTGCACCACCAAATAGACCGATTTTACCACCCTTAGAGAATGGACAAACCAAATCGATTACTTTTACACCGGTTTCAAGAAGAGCAGTTTCGTTTGATTGCTCTTCATAGCTTGGAGCTGGACGGTGGATAGAGTAAAGCTCTTCCGCACCGATTTCACCACGCTCATCAATCGCATCACCAAGCACGTTCATGATACGACCTAAAGTCTTAATACCGACTGGTACTGAAATTGGAGCGCCAGTATTTTCAACTACCAAACCACGACGTAAACCATCAGAGCTACCCATTACGATTGCGCGAATCACGCCACCGCCAAGCTGCTGTTGAACTTCAAGAACGAGACGTTCTTTTGAATCCACAACATTCAGAGCATCGTAAACACTTGGTACTTCGCCCTGTGGGAACTCTACGTCGACTACCGCACCGATGATCTGTACGATCTTACCTGTAGCCATCGTTAATCCTCTAAACTGTTTGTTTTACCTAAGCTTAAACCGCTGCTGCACCAGAAACGATTTCCGATAGTTCTTGTGTAATCGCCGCCTGACGGGCTTTGTTATACACAAGCTGTAAATCATCAATCAAGTTGCTTGCGTTATCGGTAGCTGCTTTCATCGCAATCATTCGAGCAGCTTGCTCACAAGCAAGATTCTCAACCACACCCTGATAAACCTGAGACTCTACATAACGCAGCAATAGTGCATCGAGTAGAGGCTTTGGTTCAGGCTCATAGATGTAATCCCAAGAATGTTCGCGTTTCATCTCTTCGCTATTCGATCTAGGCAAAGGTAGTAATTGATCGATCGTTGGTTCTTGAACCATAGTATTCACAAATTTGTTGAACACTACGTATAGGCGATCCAACTCACCTGCATCATATTTCTTCAGCATAACACCAACGGAACCGATCAAATCTTCCAAGGTTGGGCTATCGCCCAAACCAGAGACTTGAGCAGCGACTTTAGCGCCACTGTTTCTAAAGAAAGCCGTTGCCTTTGAGCCCACAATTGCCAGCTCAACCTCAGCACCTTTCTCCGACCAATCTTTCATGTCATGTAGAGCTTTTTTGAACAAGTTCACGTTCAAACCACCACACAAACCACGGTCTGTTGAAATAATGATGTAACCAACACGTTTGGCTTCGCGCTCTTCTAGATAAGGATGACGATATTCTAGATTTGCACTCGCCACATGACCGATCACTTTACGCATTGTTTCAGCGTATGGACGAGAAGCTTCCATGCCGTCTTGCGAACGACGCATTTTTGAAGCTGCTACCATTTCCATCGCTTTCGTAATTTTCTGCGTGCTTTTAACACTACCGATTTTATTACGTATCTCTTTTGCGCCGGCCATCGTTTTACTCTCTTTTAAGGTAATCCGTTATTGGTCAGTGGTGACCCTAGGGTCACCCACCAATTACCAGGTCTGGGTTGCCTTGAAATCGTCAACCAGTTTCTTGAACTGAGCTTCGATTTCATCGTTATAAGCACCCGATTTGTCGATATCTTTTACAAGATCAACATATTGACCACGAGCATACGACAGTAGAGCAGATTCAAAATCAGCCAGTTTATTCAACGCAACATCATTTAAATAACCACGCTCTGCCGCAAAGATAACCAACGCTTGGTCAAACACAGACATCGGAGCATATTGTTTCTGCTTCATCAGCTCTGTTACTTTCTGACCATGGTTTAGCTGTCTCTTCGTCGCTTCATCAAGATCTGACGAGAACTGAGCAAATGCAGCAAGTTCACGGTACTGTGCAAGCGCGGTACGGATACCACCTGACAGTTTCTTGATGATTTTCGTCTGAGCGGCACCACCTACACGAGATACTGAAATACCAGGGTCAACGGCTGGGCGAACACCCGCGTTGAATAGTTCAGTTTGTAGGAAGATCTGACCATCGGTAATCGAGATTACGTTAGTCGGTACGAATGCTGAAACGTCACCCGCTTGTGTTTCAATGATAGGTAGCGCGGTTAAAGAACCGGTTTTACCTTTCACTTCACCCTTAGTGAAACGTTCTACATACTCTTCGCTGACACGAGCAGCACGCTCAAGTAGACGAGAGTGGAGATAGAAAACGTCACCTGGGAATGCTTCACGGCCTGGTGGGCGTTTGAGTAGTAGTGAGATCTGACGGTAAGCAACCGCTTGTTTAGATAAGTCATCATAAACAATCAGTGCATCTTCACCGCGATCGCGGAAGTATTCACCCATTGCACAACCTGCATATGGCGCAAGGTATTGCAATGCCGCTGATTCAGAAGCCGATGCAACAACCACAACTGTGTTTGCAAGCGCGCCGTGCTCTTCTAATTTGCGTACTACGTTAGCGATAGTTGAGGCTTTTTGGCCAATCGCAACATAGATAGAGTAAATACCTGAATCTTTTTGGTTAATAATTGCGTCGATCGCCATTGCTGTTTTACCAGTTTGACGGTCACCGATGATAAGTTCACGTTGGCCACGACCGATTGGGATCATAGAGTCAACTGACTTATAGCCGGTTTGTACTGGTTGATCGACTGATTTACGGTCGATTACACCAGGTGCAATCATTTCAACAGGTGAAGACAATTTCGCTTCGATAGGACCTTTACCATCGATAGGCTGACCGAGTGTATTCACTACGCGACCTAACAATTCAGGACCAACTGGCACTTCAAGAATACGACCAGAACCTGTTACTTTCATGCCTTCCTTAAGGTCAGCATATGGGCCCATGACAACCGCACCAACCGAGTCACGCTCAAGGTTAAGTGCAAGTGCATAACGGCCACTCGGTAATTCAATCATTTCACCTTGCATCACGTCCGCTAGGCCGTGAATGCGAATGATACCATCGCTTACCGATACGATAGTACCTTCATTGCGAGCTTCACTAACAACGTCGAAAGATTCGATACGTTGTTTAATTAGATCGCTAATTTCCGTGGAATTAAGTTGCATGCTCCAATCCCCATCAAGACTGTAATGCATCGCTCAGGCGGTTTAAACGACCGCGGGCTGAGTTATCGATGACAAGGTCTCCGGCTCGAATTATAACCCCACCAAGTAGGGTCTCATCTATACTGCAATTCAGCTGAACTTTGCGTTCAAGACGCTGCTCAAGTTTGGTGCTGATATTGACAAGCTGTTCATCAGAAAGCTCAGTTGCTGAAATCACTTCAACATCCATCTGCTTCTCATGCTCTTGTTTCAGAGCAAAGAACTGTTCACTAACATCAGGAAGAGCCTTTAATCGGCCATTCTCAGCCATCACCTTTAACAGGTTCTGGCCATAAACATCAAACTGTTCGCCACAAATTGCGATGAAAATTTCCGCTAATTTCTCAGCCGAAACAGAGCCCGTTAGTAGCTCTTTCATTTGCTCGTTCTTTGCGACCTCGGCAGCAAAAGCTAACATCTGACCCCATTGGTCAAGTTGCTTTTTCTCTACCGCAAAATCGAATGCTGCTTTAGCATAGGGGCGTGCAATTGTAGTCAAATCAGACATAAAGCGCCCCCATCCTTAAAGTCTTGCAGTAATGTTGTCAAGAATATCTTTGTGCGCATCTTTATCGATAGAACGCTCAAGGATTTTCTCAGCACCAGCTACAGCCAGAGTTGCAACTTGTTTACGCAGCTCATCGCGGGCACGGTTACGTTCAGATTCAAGTTCAGCTTCCGCTTGAGCAAGGATTTTCTGGCGTTCAGCCTGAGCTTCCTCACGTGCTTCGTCTAAAATTTGAGCTTTACGTTTATTTGCCTGTTCGATGACCTCAGTTGCAGTGCGCTTCGCTTCTTTCATTTGTTCAGAAGCGTTGGCTTGTGCTAGATCCAAGTTTTTAGCAGCACGCTCAGCGGCTGAAAGACCGTCAGCAATTTTCTTCTGACGCTCTTCGATCGCATTCATGATTGGCGGCCATACATATTTCATGCAGAACCACACAAACAGCGCAAACGCGATTGCTTGACCTAGCAGAGTTGCGTTCATATTCACAACAGCTACCCCTCTATTTGTTCACCAACGAAAAGTATTAATCAACGACAAATCATCAATTTGTGTGATCGGTTGATTAACCTAGTTGACCAACAAATGGGTTCGCGAAAGTGAATAGAAGCGCAATTACGATACCGATCATAGGAACCGCATCAAGTAGACCCGCGATGATAAACATCTTAACTTGCAGCATAGGAGCCATTTCTGGTTGACGAGCAGCACCTTCAAGGAATTTACCGCCTAGAAGTGCGAAACCAATCGCTGTACCAAGAGAAGCAAGACCGACGATAATACCTACGGCGATTGCAGAAAAGCTCAGTAAAGTTTCCATTACTATCTCCAATTTATAGTTGTTGGCTTATGTGCCCAAATAAAAAGCTTTAAAAAATTAATGATCACTATCTTCGTGTGCCATTGATAGATAAACAATAGTCAACATCATGAACACGAAAGATTGAATCAGAATTACCAGAATATGGAAAATCGCCCACGGTAGTGAACCCATCCATTGTAGCCACCATGGTAGCATCGCTGCGATAAGAATAAATACCACCTCACCTGCGAACATGTTACCGAATAGACGCATACCGAGTGAGAGAGGTTTCGCAAGTAACGATACCACTTCAATAAGTAGGTTAAACGGAATCATGGTCCAGTGATTGAATGGATGTAGAGCTAATTCTTTCGCAAAACCACCTAGGCCTTTCACTTTGATGCTGTAGTAAATCATCAGAGCAAATACGCCTAGAGCCATAGCCATGGTGATATTCACATCAGCTGACGGAACCACTTTTAGATAAGGGATACCAAGCCAATGTTGTGCTGGATACGGTAAGAAATCGATGGGCACTAAGTCCATGATGTTCATTAACAATACCCAACAAAAGATAGTCAGTGCCAGCGGTGCTATAAGTGGATTGCGTCCATGAAAGGTGTCTTTGACGTTTTGATCGACAAATTCTACCAATATTTCAACAAAACACTGCAGCTTACCGGGTACACCCGCTGTTGCTTTCTTTGCTACAGAGCGAAATATCCATAGGAATATTAAGCCAGTAAACAAGGAAAAAAACAGGCTATCGATATGTACGTTCCAGAAACTCGTCTCACTAATTGACAGCCCCAAATCGTAATGCTCAGAAATCTTCGCAAGAGAGAGGTTCGTCAAGTGGTGTTCAATGTATCCGGACGATGTTAGCGCTTCACCTGGCGCAGCCATAACTCATCCTATTTTTTGTTGTTAATGAATAGCACTGGCGCACAGATATTAATACCTAGAGCCAGCAAATAGGTTAGTTTGAGGGGAACGAGTTCCACCTGCATATACATGTAGGCAACACAGAACAGTGCAACTGTGATGAGGATCTTGAGTACTTCGCCAGTGTAGAAAGAGGCCGCGACTTGCTTCGCAGCACGAGCTCCACTAAACATAAAAGCACACAGCGCAAAAACCGCATTAGCAATGACAAAAATGCCACCCCCAATCAGCGCAGAAAAGCCCCATTCAGCATTTACAGCTACCGCCATCCCTGCCGCCACAAAAATAACCGCGCCAGACTGGATCATTAACAATCGCTTAGCAAGCTCTCGTCCTGGTCTAGCCAACGCAGCTACCATGTATTCGTACCTCTAGTAATATCCTCAGCTCATCTACAACATAGGGCTGGGAAATTGGCGAAAATTATACGGTGAGTCGAACTGATTGCAATTGAAAGACAGCAAAAAGTTACAATTTTGTTTACAAACCGACAACTTTCAAATAAAAAAACGTTTTTTGCATAATTGACTTAAATCAATTATCTCATTTAGCTTTCTAGCTTGGCAATTAGTTGCTCTAATTTGTGAGGCTCATCAAGACTAATCGTCATTTTGGCTTTGCCACCTTTTGAACGAATGATCGACACTTTAGCCCCTAAAATTTCACTCAATCTTTGTGACATTTGTTGTGCATCTAAGTCTTCCGATGCAGATCCGTCCTCAGAAGGCTGTGTTAGACACTTTTTCACTAATTGCTCAGTTTGTCTCACGGTCAGCTGTTTTGCGGCCACACGTTGTGCAATTTCAATTTGTTGATCGCCTTCGAGCATCAATAATGCTCGTGCATGGCCCATTTCAAGCTGCTTGGTTTCCACTAAACGCTTCACGCCATCCGCCAATTGATTTAAGCGTAATAAGTTACTCACGGTAGTGCGTGATTTACCAATCACATCAGCCACCTGCTGGTGAGTAAGCTTAAATTCGTCTTGCAACCGCTCTAAAGCTTGTGCTTCTTCAATCGCATTCAAATCTTCGCGTTGAATATTTTCTATCAGTGCCATCGCAATCGCAGCGCGATCTTGGACATTTTTGATCAAACAGGGCACTTGCTTTAAACCTGCTTGTTTTGCAGCGCGCCAACGGCGTTCACCAGCAATAATTTCATAGCCGCCAAGCTCTAAACGTCTTACCACGATCGGCTGGATAATACCTTGCGATTGGATAGACGCAGATAGCTCTTCCAACGCTTCTGCCGACATATCTTTACGTGGTTGATACATGCCAGGTTTCAAATTTGATACCGCGATATCCATTAATTCGCCATCAGAAGAGAGTGCTTGGCTATGTGAGGCGGCTTGCTCCTTTTCACGAGCAAGAGAACTGGTTGCGAGCAATGCATCCAATCCTTTTCCTAAACCACGTTTAGTCATGTAGACGAATTCCTTTAGTTGAGATTATGCGGGTATTTCTTCTCGACGAAGCATTTCGCCAGCTAAGGCGAGATACGCTTTTGCCCCAGCTGAATACTTGTCGTAGTACATTGCTGGCTTGCCATAACTTGGCGCTTCAGCAAGACGGACATTACGAGGAATAACGGTGCGATAGACTTTGTTTCCAAAGTGCTTTTTCAGTTGATCGGATACTTCATTGGCTAGGCGATTACGCGGATCGTACATCGTTCGAAGTAACCCTTCGATTTTCAGGTTTTCGTTGACTACCGCGGCTAACTTGCTGATGGTATCCATTAACGCCGTTAAACCTTCTAATGCAAAATACTCACATTGCATTGGCACTAACACAGAATCCGCTGCGGCCATGGCGTTGATTGTAAGAAGATTTAAAGAAGGAGGACAATCAATAAAGATGAAATCATAGTTATCACGAACTGGCGCGAGGGCATTTTTCAAACGCACTTCGCGAGCAAAGACTTCCATTAATTTGATTTCAGCGGCTGTCACGTCTCCGTTCGCCGCAATCAAATCGTAGTGTCCCGTTGTTTTGCGACATACGACTTCATCAAAAGGAGTGTCTTCGACCAACAATTCGTACGCGGTTGCATCTACTTGATACTTATCAACACCACTGGCCATCGTTGCATTGCCTTGTGGGTCGAGATCGATCACTAAAACTTTACGCTTAGTCGCCGCCATAGAGGCCGCTAAGTTAATGCACGTTGTTGTTTTTCCTACGCCACCTTTCTGGTTGGCGATTGCTACGATTTTGCCCACGGTATGCCTCGCTGTTATCCCTTGCGAGATAAGATTACAAGATGACGGTCACCTTCCAACTCAGGAACTTTCAAAGCTTTGACATCAGTCACAGAACACCACTCAGGTAGTGTGGCTATTTCCTCATCTGGTCGTTGTCCTTTCAGGGCTAAAAATCGGCCCGATGTTTCTTTTGGTAAATGGTGACACCATTCCACCATATCGAGCATTGAAGCAAACGCACGGCTCAGTACGCCATCAAATTTTACTTCAGGCTGAAACTCTTCGACTCGACTTTGAATCGTGGTCACATTTTTGATACCAAGCTCATGCAGAACTTGTTTAATAAAACGAATGCGCTTACCCAAACTATCGAGTAAGTAAAAGGTTTTATCAGGATTCATGATAGCGAGAGGTATACCAGGTAAACCAGGCCCAGTACCAACGTCGATAAAACGCTCACCCTGTAAGTGAGGACTTACCACTATACTATCTAAAATATGTTTCACCAACATGTCCATAGGATCGCGCACTGAGGTGAGATTGTAGGCTTTGTTCCATTTATTCAGCAGTTCCACGTAACCGACTAATTGGCTACGTTGCTGCTCATTGACCTCGAGATCGGTTTGACCAATTAAATCATCGAGACGCGTTCTTAACTCGCTCATGCGGCGTCTTCCCCTTTCTTCAGTACACCTTGCTTTTTCAAATAAACCAATAAGATAGAAATAGCAGCTGGTGTAATACCAGAAATACGAGAGGCAATACCAACTGTTTCAGGCTTGGCATTGTTGAGCTTAAGGATCACTTCGTTGGACAAGCCTTTGACCTGTTTATAGTCAAGATCCAGCGGCAATTTAGTGTGCTCATGGCGCAATGATTTGTCGATCTCATCTTGCTGACGCTGAATATAACCATCGTATTTGATTTGAATTTCAACTTGCTCAGCCGCTTCACTATCGTTCAATGCTGGTGCAAATGACTCAAGCGACGTGAGCTGTTGATAGGTGATTTCAGGTCGACGTAGTAGATCTTCACCACTTGCTTCACGAGACATGGGTGTTTTGAGCAACGCATTCAGTGCATCAACACCGACGGAGTTCGGGTTCATCCACGTTTGTTTCAAACGTTGACGCTCGATTTCCATGTTTTCCATTTTTTGATTAAAACGCGCCCAGCGCACATCATCGACTAAACCTAACTCTCTGGCTTTTTCGGTTAAACGCAAATCGGCGTTATCTTCGCGTAGCAGTAAGCGATATTCAGCGCGAGAGGTAAACATGCGATAAGGTTCTTTGGTACCCATAGTGGAAAGATCATCGATCAACACGCCCATGTAAGCTTGATCACGGCGTGGACTCCAGCCTTCTTTTTCTTGGCTAAATAAGCTTGCATTCAAACCAGCCATTAACCCTTGCGCTGCCGCTTCTTCGTATCCGGTGGTGCCGTTGATTTGACCAGCAAAGAACAAACCACTGATGAATTTGGTTTCGTAGGTTTGTTTTAAATCTTGTGGATTGAAAAAATCGTACTCGATAGCGTAACCCGGACGAACAATATTTGCGTTTTCAAACCCTTTCATTGAGCGAACGATCTGCACTTGTACATCAAACGGTAAGCTGGTGGAAATACCGTTAGGGTAGAGTTCTGTCGTGGTCAAACCTTCAGGCTCGATAAAAATTTGATGGCTATTTTTGTCGGCAAAACGCATGACTTTGTCTTCGATCGATGGGCAGTAGCGTGGGCCGATACCTTCGATGACACCTGCGTACATCGGACTACGATCAAGATTGGCACGGATCACATCATGCGTTTTATCGTTGGTATGCGTGATGTAGCATGGTATTTGACGTGGATGCTGTTCACGTTGTCCCATGAAGGAAAAAACAGGCGTTGGGTTATCACCGTGTTGTGTTTCTAACACTGAGAAGTCCACGCTACGCGCATCGATCCTTGGTGGCGTACCCGTTTTTAAACGATCGACTCGAAACGGCAGTTCACGTAAACGTTGCGCTAATGCGATCGATGGAGGATCTCCTGCGCGGCCTCCTGAGAAGTTTTCAAGACCAATGTGGATCTTTCCACCAAGGAAGGTGCCTACCGTCAACACCACCGCTTTGGCGTGGAATTTGAGGCCCATTTGAGTCACAACGCCCATTACACGATCATTTTCAACGATAAGATCATCGACCGCTTGTTGGAACAAAGTTAAGTTTGGCGTGTTTTCAAGCACATCACGCACATACGATTTGTAAAGCGCACGATCTGCTTGGGCTCGAGTCGCTCGAACCGCTGGCCCTTTTGAGGCATTGAGTGTTCTAAATTGAATACCTGCATGATCAATCGCTTGTGCCATTAGACCGCCCATGGCATCGACTTCTTTAACCAGATGTCCTTTACCAATTCCGCCGATCGCAGGATTGCACGACATCTGTCCTAGAGTCTCAATGTTATGGGTAAGCAATAGCGTACTTTGACCAGTACGAGCTGCAGCGAGAGCGGCTTCCGTTCCAGCATGGCCACCACCGACCACAATGACGTCAAATTTTTCGTGATAAAGCATGAACCGACCTCAGGTATTCAATGAAGCATGGACTGACAAAAGAGGCGTATTCTACCTGCTTTCCACTGGCTAGAAAATCGCTTTTCTGCTTTTTTAATCTGAGCTTGATAAGTTAATAATATATAAGATCTATATAGAGATCTTTTATTAGATCTATTATTAGGATCGAGCATATCTGTGGATAACCGATAAATGATCAACAAGATCATGGTTTTTAAGAGGATCACAAGCTGTGATCCTGACATGATCTAATCGTGTATTAGCTGGGATCAAAAAGGCTAGTTATGCACAGGGTCGTAAAATGCATAAGTTATTAATTGGATAACTATAGGTTAATCACCGAATAACAGCATAGTTATACACATTAAAATATTTAAAATGGACTTAACTTTTCTATGGCGAGTATTGAGACAGTTATACACAGAGCTTAAGGGTACAAAAAAAGCGGCTCACAGGCCGCTTGGTGACTTTATGCCATTCGCTAGAATTGTTCGATGTGCTGTTTGAGCCATACTTCAGCGGCATCTTCAGGAACGGAATATTCTAATATATCTATGGTGAAACAGTCGCTAATTGGCGTTGCACCTATATCCTCAAGCAGTTGATATGCATGCTTACCTGCTGCGCAAAACGTGTCATAGCTTGAATCGCCAAGTGCTACCACGGCATATTTTAACTCGCTCGTATTCGGTGGTGTTGATTGCAAAGAAGCGATAAAAGGTTGGATATTGTCTGGGTAGTCACCCGCTCCATGCGTGGAGGTGACAATGAGCCAAGTCCCTTGTGCGGGGAGTTCACTTAAGTTGGGTTGGTTGTGGATAGTCGTAGTATAACCTTGCTCTTGCAGTAGATCGTTGAGATGATCGGCGACATATTCAGCGCCTCCTAAGGTGCTGCCAGTGATGATATGGATCATGAGATATTCCTATAATTAAGAGTGATCAAGCTTCTCACTGCGATCATTTGCCGATACAGAACGACGAAAAGATGCGCCCTAACAAGTCATCGGAGCTAAATTCGCCCGTTATCTCGTTTAGATGTTGCTGCGATAAACGCAGTTCTTCCGCTAAGATTTCACCAGCCATGTAGCCTTCGAGCTGCTGCTGACCAATCATGAGGTGCTGTGCGGCGCGCTCTAGCGCGTCCAAATGGCGTCGTCTGGCCATAAAGCCGCCTTCATTGCCCCCAGCAAAGCCCATGCACTCTTTGAGATGAGTACGCAGAGCATCAACTCCCTCTCCAGTTTTTGCCGACAGGCGGATTAAGGTTGGAGAATTAACATGACAGATACCGAGTGATTCTTTGGTTTGATCGACTTTGTTGCGGATCACCGTCATACCGATGTTTTCAGGCAATCGATCGACAAAATCTGGCCAAATTTCTTTCGGATCGGTGGCATCGGTGGTGGTGCCATCAACCATAAAGAGCACACGATCTGCTTTTGCTATTTCATCCCAAGCACGCTCAATACCTATTCTTTCGACTTCGTCATTGGCATCACGTAGACCAGCGGTATCGATGATATGCAGTGGCATGCCATCGATGTGGATGTGCTCTCGCAGCACGTCACGCGTGGTTCCTGCTATGTCTGTAACGATGGCTGAATCTTTGCCTGAAAGCGCATTCAATAGACTCGATTTGCCCGCGTTAGGACGCCCTGCTATCACCACTTTCATCCCTTCGCGTAAAATGGCCCCTTGATTCGCCTCTTTGCGCACGGCGTCTAAGTTGTCGATGATATTTTGCAGATCTGCGGCAACTTTACCATCGGCAAGAAAATCGATCTCCTCTTCAGGAAAATCAATCGCTGCTTCAACGTAAATTCGCAGGTGGATTAGGGAATCGACCAAGGTATGAATGCGTTTGGAAAATTGACCTTGCAATGAATGCAGGGCGGATTTGGCCGCTTCTTCAGAGCTGGCATCAATCAAATCGGCAATCGCTTCCGCTTGGGTTAAATCCATTTTGTCGTTTAAAAACGCACGCTCAGAAAATTCACCCGGGCGCGCTGCGCGCAAGCCACTGATAGCCAAAATGCGTTTGATCAGCATATCCATGACGACCGGACCGCCGTGTCCTTGTAGTTCGAGCACATCTTCGCCGGTAAAGGAGTGAGGATTAGGAAAATAGATCGCGATGCCTTGGTCAAGTTCGGTGCCATTTTGATGCTTAAAAGGCAAGTATTCCGCATAACGAGGTTTCAGGGTTTTCCCGGTTACTTCAAGCGCGACTTGAGCTGCTTTCGGGCCTGAGACGCGAATAATCCCCACGCCACCTCGGCCTGGAGCGGTTGCTTGAGCAACAATGGTGTCTGTAGACATAAGGGTACCTAACATAGGGGTGTATGAGCGCAATTGTAATCAGCCAAAAACAAAAAGGCGACCAAAAGGTCGCCTTTGTTTCACTTGTCAGTGTGACTTCTTGCTGAAGTGGCTACTTAGAGTGTAAGCCTTTTTTCTCCAGCGCTTTATAAATCAAGGTTTGCTGGATCAAGGTGACGATGTTCGATACCAACCAGTAAATCACTAAACCTGATGGGAAGAACAAGAAGAAGAATGTAAACATAACCGGCATAAAGGTCATGATCTTCTGTTGCATCGGGTCAGTGACTGTCGTCGGGCTCATTTTCTGGATCATAAACATACTCACACCCATCAGCAGTGGCAAGATGTAGTATGGGTCTTGTGCTGAAAGGTCATGAATCCAACCAAAGAAAGGTGAATGACGCAGTTCAACCGATTCCATTAATGACCAGTAAAGCGCAATGAAGATAGGCATTTGCAGGAAGATAGGTAAACAACCACCGAGTGGGTTTACTTTCTCTTTCTTATACAGCTCCATCATTTCTTGGCTCATGCGTTGGCGGTCATCGCCGATGCGCTCACGCATTGCTTGCAGCTTCGGTTGCAGCATGCGCATTTTTGCCATAGAGGTGTATTGTGCTTTGGTCAGTGGGTACATAGCACCGCGAACAATGAAGGTTAAGCAGATGATTGCTACACCCCAGTTGCTAACGAAGCTTTGAATGAATGAAAGCAACATGTGTAGTGGTTTTGCAATAAACCATAACCAGCCGTAGTCGACAACTAGATCAAGATTTGGCGCAACTGCAGCCATCTCATCTTGTAGTTTTGGACCGACCCAAAGTGTGGCTAAGAATGTCGCTTTTTCACCGTTGGCGATGGTTTTATTTGGCATGCGAACACCAATATCACCTAAGTTGCCAATCACGCGAGTGTATAAGTTTGACCCTGCTGCATCACGTGGGATCCACGCGCTGGCAAAGTAGTGTTGGATCATCGCCGCCCAACCTTCACCGTTAACTAAAGGCAGTGACAAGTTACGATCTTGCATATCATCGAAACTGTATTTCTTATAACGTGTATCTTGTGTTGAGTAAGCACCGCCACGGTAAGTTGGCATAGCCAAGCTGCCACCAGCGTCCAATAAATTTTGGCGTAGGTGTGCATACATACCCAGTGTCGCGTTATTACCAGATTGGTTGACTACATCAAATTCAACATCCAAGGCGTAGCTGCCACGTTTAAGGATGAAGGTTTTGGTGTATTCAAGGCCATTGGCTTGATAAGTCATGGGAATGCGCAGTTCGTCTTGACCATCCGCTAGAGCAAAGGTGTCGGCGCTAACAGTATAGTTTGGACGATTGTTGCTGCTTAAATCGATCCCTTGCGGTCCCACTAAACCACTTTGCGCGATAAACTGGTGACCAGGAATGTCTTTAAGTAGCACAAATGGGTCTTCTGAATTGAGTTCAGCATCGTACTTATTCAGCTCGGCCTTCACTACATCACCACCTACCGTGTCAATTGACAGAGTCAGTACATCAGTCTTGACGGTGATGGTTTTTGCAGACGCATTGGTTACTGCTGGTGCTGGGTCTAACTCATCAGCCATAGATGGTGCAGTTAAAGTGCTGCTATTTTGTGCCTGCTCAACCGCTTGAGGTGCTGGGTTCTTTGCTACTTGCCATTGCTGGAAAAGTAAAAAAGAAACGAGTGCCAAGGCGATTAACAGGATATTACGTTGAGAATCCATCGTTAATTATCTCTGTCTTGTTTTTGGACTGGTGGCGGAACGGGGTCAAAACCCCCTTCGTTCAAAGGGTGGCATTTTAATAGACGTTTGCCTGATAACCAACACCCTTTTACAAAACCGTGAGCTTTCAACGCTTCTATCGCATAGTTTGAACAGGTTGGAGTAAAACGACAGCGTGGTCCAAGCAGAGGACTGATGATTCCTTGGTAAAGGCGGACGAATCCGATTGCTAACCACGCGAAGGGCGAGACAGGCGATGCCATAATTTTTCAAATAGTTTGAACATTTCTTCATTGCTTAAATCTTGCGCGCTCTTTTTCGCAATCACAACAAAATCTTTGTTAGGAAGTTGATGCTGTTTATTACGGAAGCTTTCGCGAGCGAGGCGTTTGAAGCGATTACGGCCAACAGCAGTTTTTATCTGTTTTTTGGGGACGGCCAACCCTAACCTTGGGTGGGTAAGAGCGTTTTCGCGAGCAATGATAGTGAAATGGGGGAAGCCTGCGCTGTGCGCTTGCTGGAAGACTTTTTTATAATGTTCGGGAGTTAACAAACGTAACTCCCGATTGAACGCGTACGTATTCAAAATAATCGCGAATTATTTTGACAGGCGCGCGCGGCCTTTAGCACGACGTGCATTAATAACCTTACGGCCATTCTTAGTTGCCATGCGTGCACGGAAACCGTGAGTACGCTTGCGCTTTAGAACGGTAGGTTGAAAAGTGCGTTTAGACATGTGTAATTACCTTACTGATCAGTAGTTTTTAGGTTCAAATAAACCCGGCGTGGGCATATTTTCGCTTCTTTAAATAGAAAGAAAGGAATCCGACGCCTCTCAACAAAGAGGCGGAATTGTAATCACTGTCACAATAAGTGTCAACGATTGGGTTCACTAAAATTCCGGTCGGGGGATTATACGCAGTCTCCTTTAAATCACAAGGATCCTTCGTCGATCCCCACCTGATTTAAAAATTTCTTGAGCTTAGGATCCTGTGGATTACCAAAGATATCCTGTGGAGAGCCTTGCTCTACAATTTGCCCATCGGCCATGAAGATCACGCGATCGGCTACCTCCTTTGCAAACTGCATCTCATGGGTAACCACCAGCATTGTTTGGTGATGAGTGGCTAATTTCTTCATTAAAGCAAGCACTTCGCCAACCCATTCAGGATCGAGTGCTGACGTAGGTTCATCAAATAGCAGCAATTCTGGTTGTAGCGCCATCGCACGACCGATCCCAACGCGCTGCTGCTGGCCACCAGAAAGCGCTGCGGGATAACTATCTCCTTTATCCCCAAGACCGATGTCATCCAAAATCTGCTGTGCGCGGGTCAGGGCGAGATCTTTTTTCCAACCGTGCACCGTAATGAGCCCTTCGGCGACATTTTGCCTCGCCGTCATATGAGCAAACAGCGCGTAGTTTTGAAAAACAAAGCCTGTTTTTCTGCGCAGTGCTAATACATCTGCTTTGGTCTGTTGCTGGGTGTCGACGGTGACATCATCAATAGTAATGGAGCCTTGGTCTGCGCGTTCTAGGAAGTTGACGCAGCGCAGTAAGGTCGATTTACCTGTTCCGCTTGAGCCAATAATGACGATGATTTCACCTTTTTCTATTGCTAAGCTGATTCCTTTGAGCACTTCAGTATCGCCAAAGCGCTTATGAATATTATCGAGTTTAATCATCGTACATACGCCTTATTGAGCCTATCTTCAGCCCAAATTTGTACCCGAGTCAGTACCACCACTACGGCCCAGTAAATTAATGCAACGGCGAGGAAAGCTTCAAAGAAGCGAAAGCTTGACGAAGCTTCCATCTGCGCTCTGGCCATGATCTCAGCGACTCCTAATGTAAAAGCTAATGAGGTCGATTTGATCATATCAATGAAGTAATTCATTAATGATGGCAACGCGATACGAGTAGCTTGCGGCAAAATAATGCGGCGCATTGCTTGGCTTGTGGTCATACCCACAGACAAACTCGCTTCCATTTGGCTGCGATCAATACCCAAAATGGCGGCGCGAATACTTTCTGCCATATAAGCGGCGAAGTGAAGAGTTAGCCCGATCACCGCGGCGCTAAATGCATTTAAACCGACCATCCACGGTAACACTTGCGGCAGACCATAGTAGAGTAGAAATAGTTGTACCAGCAGGGGAGTACCGCGGAAAAAGCTGATGTACAGCTGGCTTAGCGGATCCAAAATGGGCACTTTGAACACACGAATATTGGCTAAAATGACCGACAGGATCAAAGCAAACACTAAGCCCCAAGTCGCCATCTCCATGGTGGTGCCTAAATACCTGAGCAGTATTGGCATCAGCTCAAGCATATAGTGAAAATCAAATCCCATCGGCTTACCTTTTTAAAACAAAAAAGGTGGAATGTGTGGTTCCACCTCAATCCTATCTTTTGATAATAGGGGAATTTACTTATTGGTGATATCGGCAGCAAACCATTTTTCAGAAATCGCACTCAGTGTGCCATCAGCGCGCATCGAAGCTAACGCTTGATTCACTTCAGCTTGCAGTTTTTGGCCTTGCTCGTTGTTAACAAACGGCCAAGCGTTTTCAATGGTTTCAAAAGGGTGACCAGCCAATTGCAACGGTAAGCCCGTTGTTTTAATCAATTCCAGAGCCGAAAGGCGATCCATCACAAACGCATCGGCACGGCCAAGAGCAACGTCATGTTCAATGCCGGTATCGTAAGTTTTGATGATGATTTTATTGTCTTTGTCAAAGCTGCGTAGCAGCTGCTCGAAGTTTGAGCCTAAATTGACCGCGACCGTTTTGCCGGCAAGATCGTCAATCCCTTTAATGCTGTCATTACCTTTGCGAACGGTAATTTGTGCACCGTCGATGACATACGGGTCAGCAAATAAGTATTTCGCTTTACGTGCTTCTGTGACGGTGATTTGGTTTGAAATGGTATCAATTCGGCCAGTTTCAAGCAGGCCAAAGAGACCGGAGAAATTAGCCGTAACATATTTTACATCGTAATCATTGCGTTTACCTATCTCATCCCAAACATCCACTTCAAAGCCTTGCAGCTTGTCTTGTTTGACAAAAGTGAATGGAAAATAGCGCCCTGACATGCCGACTTTTATTTCCGTTGCCGCGTGTACGCTTGCAGCGGATAGTGCAATTGCAGTAATGGCGACTTTAACCCAGTTTTTCATCTTGAAACTCCTTATATTTATAGAGAGGGATGTTACTGGTAAAGCACTCAATAGAATAAATAACCAGTAGTTATTAACCATAACCGAACATAGTGACACCATTGGGGATAAGTATAGAGGATCCTTGTATATGTGGATCATCGTGTGGGTAAAGTGGTGCTAATTGTGAAGATCGACAAAAATCAAGCGCAAATTGTGTGAATAACTTCGATCTTATTCACTGGATCACGGATCAATCGCTGGCGATCTTGGTTATCAACAGGTAAAATCGCCAGTCTTTTCGATCATTTACTTAGGGTGAGGGCAACCGTGTCATCTTCGCTTTGGTTGCAATGTTTGCAACAGCTTCAAGAAGAGTTACCAGCAGCGGAATTCAGCATGTGGGTACGTCCGTTACAAGCGGAGCTCAATGACAATACTCTCACTTTATTCGCCCCAAACCGCTTTGTGCTTGATTGGGTGCGCGATAAATACATCAACAGCATTAACCGACTACTGCAAGAGCATTGTGGCCACGATACCCCGAACCTGCGTTTTGAAGTGGGTAGTCGCCGGGTCAGCGCGCCTAAAGCTGCTCCCGTTCGTACTCAAGCGGATGTCGCGGCTGAATCTTCAGCTCCTGCACAGTTACAAGCGCGTAAACCAGTACATCGTACGTGGGAAAACGACACGGTTGTGGCAGACATCAATCACAGATCAAACGTTAACCCTAAACATAAGTTCAATAACTTCGTTGAAGGTAAATCGAACCAACTTGGTTTGGCTGCAGCGCGTCAAGTTTCTGATAACCCTGGCGCGGCCTATAACCCACTCTTCTTATACGGTGGTACAGGGCTAGGTAAAACACACTTATTGCACGCAGTTGGTAATGCGATTGTTGATAACAACCCAAATGCAAAAGTGATTTACATGCACTCAGAGCGTTTCGTGCAAGATATGGTGAAAGCGCTGCAAAATAATGCGATTGAAGAGTTCAAACGCTATTACCGCAGTGTTGATGCACTCTTGATCGATGATATTCAATTCTTTGCCAATAAAGAGCGTTCGCAAGAAGAGTTCTTTCATACCTTTAACGCATTGCTTGAAGGTAACCAACAAATCATTTTGACTTCCGACCGCTACCCTAAAGAGATCAATGGGGTGGAAGATCGCCTGAAATCTCGTTTTGGTTGGGGTTTGACGGTTGCGATTGAGCCACCAGAGCTTGAAACGCGTGTCGCGATTTTAATGAAGAAGGCAGAAGATCACCAAATTCATCTTGCCGATGAAGTTGCCTTTTTTATTGCCAAACGCTTACGTTCCAACGTGCGTGAATTGGAAGGTGCACTAAACCGTGTTATCGCCAACGCTAACTTTACTGGCCGTCCGATCACCATCGATTTTGTGCGTGAAGCGCTACGTGACTTATTAGCTTTGCAAGAAAAATTGGTCACCATTGATAACATTCAAAAGACCGTGGCGGAATACTACAAAATTAAAGTGGCGGATTTGCTTTCTAAACGTCGCTCTCGCTCGGTTGCTCGTCCACGCCAGTTGGCGATGGCACTGGCTAAAGAGCTGACTAACCACAGCTTGCCTGAAATTGGTGATGCGTTTGGTGGCCGAGATCATACGACAGTGCTGCACGCTTGCCGTAAAATCCAGCAGTTACGTGAAGAGAGCCACGACATCAAAGAAGACTATTCGAATTTAATTCGTACCCTGTCTTCTTGATGCACAACCTTCTTATATCAGCTATTTTAACCCTCACATTTAGGGTTGCCCGATAACATCGTAAGAGCTAACTATGAAATTTACTATTGAACGTAGCCACTTCATTAAGCCACTTCAGCAAGTATCTGGAACATTAGGCGGACGTGCGACTTTGCCAATTCTTGGTAATTTGTTGCTCAAAGTGGAAGAGAACGAGCTGTCGATGACGGCGACCGATCTTGAAGTCGAACTGATTAGCCGCGTGACACTTGAAGGTGAGTGCGAAGCAGGAAGCATCACTGTCCCTGCGCGTAAATTTTTAGATATTTGTCGCGGCTTGCCCGATAGCGCGGTGATCACTGTGGTATTGGAAGGCGATCGCATTCAGATGCGTTCTGGCCGTAGCCGTTTCTCTCTGGCAACCTTACCTGCCAGTGACTTTCCTAATATTGAAGATTGGCAAAGTGAAGTGGAAGTGTCGCTCACTCAGGCAGAACTGCGCAGTTTAATTGAGAAAACCCAGTTTTCGATGGCTAACCAAGATGTGCGTTATTACCTGAACGGTATGCTATTTGAAATCGACGGTTCAACCTTGCGCTCTGTGGCAACCGATGGACACCGTATGGCGGTTTCGCAAACGGCACTCAGCGCGGATTTTGCCAATAAACAGATCATCGTGCCGCGTAAAGGGGTACAGGAACTGGTCAAGTTACTTGATGCGCCAGAACAGCCGGTTGTGCTGCAAATTGGTAGCTCAAATTTGCGCGCCCAAGTGAATAATTTCATCTTCACTTCTAAGCTGGTTGATGGCCGCTTCCCTGATTATCGCCGCGTTATGCCGCAGCAAACGACCAAAACCTTAGAAACGGGCTGTGATGAGTTACGTCAGGCATTTTCTCGTGCCGCGATTCTCTCAAATGAAAAGTTTCGCGGGGTACGGGTTAATCTTGCGGATAATGAAATGCGCATTACCGCCAACAACCCAGAGCAAGAAGAAGCGGAAGAGTTGTTGGATGTCACCTTTGAAGGCGACGCTATCGAAATCGGTTTTAACGTCAGCTATGTGCTCGATGTACTGAATACATTACGTTGTGAACAGGTTCGTGTATCGATGTCTGACGCCAACGCCAGCGCGCTGATTGAAAATCGCGATGACGACAGCGCGATGTATGTCGTCATGCCGATCCGACTTTAAGTTTGCGCAATGCCGCTGACTCGTTTAATCGTCCAACAATTTCGCAATATTAAAGCCTGTGATATCCCATTATCATCAGGCTTTAACTTTCTTATTGGCCCTAATGGCAGCGGCAAAACCAGTGTATTGGAAGCGATTTACCTGCTGGGTCATGGTCGCTCGTTCAAAAGCGCCTTAACCGGACGCGTCATACAAAATGAGTGTCAGGAGCTGTTTGTGCATGGGCGTTTTTTGACCTCGGATCAATTTGAGCTACCGATTGGCATTAATAAGCAGCGTGACGGTTCAACAGAGGTTAAAATAGGCGGTCAATCTGGGCAAAAACTGGCGCAACTGGCACAAGTTTTACCTTTGCAATTGATTCATCCGGAAGGGTTTGATCTGCTCACCGATGGACCAAAACAACGACGTGCATTTATTGATTGGGGGGTATTTCATAGTGAACCTGCCTTTTATGATGCATGGGGGCGTTTTAAGCGCCTCAATAAGCAGCGCAATGCGTTGTTAAAAACGGCAACCCATTATCGTGAACTCAGTTACTGGGATCAGGAGATGGCGCGCTTGGCTGAACAAATCGATGCATGGCGCACACATTATGTGACGCAAATGAAGTGTGTTGCCGAGGCGTTGTGTCGCAGTTTTTTGCCAGAATTTGATGTGCAAATGAAGTATTATCGTGGTTGGGAAAAAGAGACGCCCTATCAACAAATCCTCGAGAAAAACTTCGAACGCGATCAATCGCTAGGCTACACATTCAGTGGCCCGAATAAAGCGGATTTAAAAATAAAGGTCAATGGAACACCGGTTGAAGATGTTCTATCACGCGGTCAGCTTAAATTAATGGTGTGTGCACTGCGCGTCGCACAAGGACAACACTTAACCGAGCTGACAGGTAAGCAATGCATCTATTTAATTGATGACTTTGCTTCCGAATTAGATAGCCATCGTCGTAAGCGTTTAGCGGATTGCTTAAAATCGACGGGGGCACAAGTTTTTGTAAGTTCTATTACGCAAGGCCAAGTTGCAGACATGATTGAGTCAAACAGCAAGATGTTTCATGTGGAACATGGCACAATAGAGCACGGATAAAATAGTGAGAGAGTAACTCATGTCGAATAATTACGATTCATCGAGTATTAAGGTACTGAAGGGTCTGGACGCAGTTCGTAAACGTCCAGGAATGTACATCGGCGACACGGATGATGGCACCGGTCTGCACCACATGGTTTTTGAGGTGGTGGATAACTCAATTGATGAAGCGTTGGCAGGTCACTGTAAAGACATCGTAGTGACTATTCACGAAGACAATTCAGTTTCAGTTAGCGATGATGGCCGTGGTATTCCTACCGACCTTCACGAAGAAGAACAAGTTTCTGCCGCGGAAGTTATTATGACGGTTCTGCATGCGGGCGGTAAATTTGATGACAACTCATACAAGGTTTCGGGTGGTCTGCATGGTGTCGGTGTGTCCGTCGTCAACGCGCTGTCTGAAAAAGTGCTACTGACTATCTATCGTAACGGCGCTATCCACACACAAACTTATTGTCACGGTGTGCCACAAGCGCCGTTGGCTGTGGTGGGTGAAACCGATAAAACAGGGACAACCCTGCGTTTTTGGCCAAGTGCTGAAACCTTTACCAACATTGAATTCCATTACGATATTTTAGCTAAGCGTCTGCGTGAGCTCTCTTTCCTAAACTCTGGTGTATCCATCAAATTGCTTGATGAACGCGAAGAAGATAAAAAAGACCATTTCAGATATGAAGGTGGTATTAAAGCGTTCGTTGGCCATTTAAACCGCAATAAAACGCCGATCCATGAAAAAGTATTCCATTTCAGCTCTGAGCGTGACGATGGGATTACCGTGGAAGTGGCGATGCAGTGGAACGATGGTTTCCAAGAAAACATTTACTGCTTTACCAACAATATTCCTCAACGTGATGGTGGTGCCCACTTAGCGGGTTTCCGTGGGGCGTTAACTCGTACCCTAAACACCTTCATGGATAAGGAAGGCTTCTCGAAAAAAGCGCAAGCGGCGACCTCGGGTGATGATGCTCGTGAAGGCTTAACCGCGGTGGTTTCAGTGAAAGTGCCGGATCCTAAGTTCTCTAGCCAAACTAAAGATAAATTGGTTTCATCCGAGGTGAAATCTGCGGTTGAGTCAGCAATGGGTGAGAAATTGGCGGAGTTTTTGGCTGAAAACCCAAGTGAAGCCAAAATGGTCTGTTCAAAAATCATTGATGCGGCTCGTGCTCGTGAAGCGGCGCGTAAAGCGCGTGAAATGACACGTCGTAAAGGTGCGTTAGATCTTGCCGGTTTGCCGGGTAAACTCGCCGATTGCCAAGAAAAAGATCCTGCACTATCTGAACTGTACATAGTGGAAGGGGACTCTGCTGGCGGTTCTGCCAAGCAGGGACGTAACCGTAAAAACCAAGCGATTTTGCCGCTGAAAGGTAAAATTCTTAACGTTGAAAAAGCTCGTTTCGACAAAATGCTTTCTTCGCAAGAAGTCGCAACGCTTATCACCGCATTAGGCTGTGGCATTGGCCGTGATGAATATAACCCAGACAAACTGCGTTATCACAACATCATCATCATGACCGATGCGGACGTCGATGGTTCGCACATCCGTACGCTACTGTTGACCTTCTTCTATCGTCAAATGCCTGAGCTTATTGAGCGTGGCTACATCTACATTGCTCAACCGCCTTTGTATAAAGTGAAAAAAGGCAAGCAAGAGCAGTACATCAAAGATGAAGATGCGATGAACCAATACCAAGTTGCTTTGGCATTGGATGGTGCCTCACTGCATGTTAACCCTCAAGCGCCAGCATTAGCAGGTGAAGCGTTAGAAACCTTGGTTAAGCAATACAATGTCGCCATTAAGCTGGTGGAGCGTATGAGCCGCCGCTACCCTTACGCCTTGATCCATGAATTCATCTATATGCCGCGTATCATTGTTGATCAATGCGCTGATTCTGCAGTAGTAGAAGCGTGGGGCAAACAGCTGGTGGAGCAGTTAAATGCGAAAGAAGTTGGCGCAAGCCAATACAGCATTGAAACTGAGCACAATGCGGAGCTTGGTATTTATCAGCCTAAGATTGTAGTGCGCACTCATGGTGTAACGCACCAACATCTATTAAGTGCTGATTTGCTCAATTCGAAAGAGTACAGCAAGCTGGCGGACCTTTCTGAAGCACTTTATGGCTTAGTTGAAGAAGGGGCTTACATTCAACGTGGTGAGCGTATTCAACCTGTCGATAACTTTGTTGATGCGTTGAACTGGTTAATTAAAGAGTCTCGCCGTGGCCTAAGCCTGCAACGCTACAAAGGTCTAGGTGAAATGAACCCAGATCAGTTGTGGGAAACGACGATGGATCCTGAATCTCGCCGTATGCTGCAAGTCACGATTGAAGATGCTGTTGGTGCTGATGAACTGTTTACCACCTTGATGGGTGATCAAGTTGAGCCGCGTCGCGCATTCATCGAAGAGAACGCCTTAAAAGTTGCCAACCTCGATGTCTAAGCCGTTGCTATAAAGCAAATCCCAAAAACACCGTTTCGCAAGAGCGGTGTTTTTTTATGGTCAATACAAAGTCACCCAACGTGGGAGCAACCATTTTTAGCATCAACACTTTCTACTTATCTTAGGTTGTCTTTAAGGATAAAAGGTCATAAACGTTTTTTTATTGGGATTTCCTCTCAATAAAAAAAAGTATCTACTATTTTATTTTATTCCATGTTTTTAGAGGTTTTTATGAGCTTGAATTATATTTTTTGGCCGATATAGTATTCATTAATTACTTTTTAGGAGATGTGGGTTTGTTATTTATCTTACAGTAATAAATCCGAAGGTCTAACTTTCGGATATTATCTAATCTATTTTTGGAATTATTGTAAGGAGTAATAAATATCAACTTATTTAAGCGTTGGCTTGTTTTTTTCAAAAGTAAAATAATAACAAGCTTATTTGTTACCTATCAGTCTCCACTGATTTTACTGACTCTTTTCGAGAGAATAGAAGCAGAATCATTGGCCAGATATTCTACGGCAGAGCGCCGAGTCAACGTTGGAGATAGGGTCAGCTTTGTTGATACAGAAAAGTGTCAACCTTATCAAATTATTATAGTGCTTGGTGAGCGGAATAACCCTAATGATGGTCTCGTATCACTTTACTCTTATTTAGGCGCTTCTATTTTTGGATTACGTGAACAAGAGTGTTTTAAATTATATATTTTAGGAAAAGAGCGAGAATATAAAGTGGTTAATATTCTTCCTGAAAAGTCACTAACGTGTGTAAATTAAATTTCTTCGTTAAAATAAGGAGATTACTATGAGTAAGAAAGATATGAAAAAAGCGCAACTTAGCCTAAAAGAAAAGCGGAAATTAAAGCAAGAAAAAATGGAAGAAAGCAGTGTAATTAAAGAAAGGAAAAAACGCGGAAAATAAAATAAGTTTTCATCGGTTAAAGTGCAAAATAAAGCCTAATGATATCGTTAGGCTTTTTTATGTCTCTGTATTGACTCTATATCCTGCTAATGAAGGCTTTGTAACCCTACGAAGTATCAGTTTGATTTGATGTCCTCTTTCTAGTTTCTGCTCGCTTTAGCGAGGACTAAAAAATTTTTCAAAAAATCCTTGAAAAGAATTTTAGTGCCCCTATATCTATCAATGAAGAGGATGCCGTAAGGACCTCTGGAATGGCGACACAGGTTTGCTCTCTTAAGAGGAGCCTTGTGTTGTGATCATTAAATGTGTTGTTAGCTCCATGTTGAAAGAATGGCTGCTAACGGCTTAGCGCCTATGCGCTAAGGCTATTGCTTATGATGAGGATAGTATGATGAGAACAGTAGATTTCACTCCTTTATACCGCAACGCAATTGGTTTTGACCGTCTATTAAACATGATGGAATCCAGTTCAGCGAAGAATAGCTCTGCGGGTTACCCTCCGTACAATATTGAACAGCAAGACGACAATAAATATCGCATCACGATGGCGGTAGCTGGTTTTTCTGAAGAGCAGATTGAGATTACTCAACAAGAAAATACGCTGATTGTGCGTGGCGAACGTAAACCCGAAGAGAATAAAAACTACGTCTACCAAGGTATTGCTGAGCGCGATTTTGAACGTAAATTCCAATTGGCCGACTATGTCAAAGTACTCGGAGCCACAATGGAAAATGGCTTGCTACACGTGGATCTTGAACGTGAAACACCTGAAGCGATGCAACCACGTAAAATTGCGATTAATGGTAAAAACTTAATTGAGAACAATTAAGTTACTGGCCACATTAAAGTAGTGAAAGAGCGCCTTTTGGCGCTCTTTTTCATGGCAGAAAGGATGAATTACTGTTGATAAGCTAATGCCACTTCTTGAGCAATAATTTGAATGCCCTTTTGCATGGCTTCATCATCTTGCACGTAGTTCATGCGCAGACACTGATGCGCGTGTTGCCAATCGTCTTGTTGACCAATAAAGAAATATTCACCCGGTACAATCAATACTCCTCTGGCTTTTAGACGTTGGTAAAGTTCCATGGTGGTTATAGGGAGCTCATCAAACCAGAGCCATAAAAAGATCGCCCCTTCTGGTTTATGGATACGAAAGCGCGGGTCGCTAATGGCTTGCTTGAGTAACTCGACTGCTCTTTGTGATTTCTGCTGGTAGAAGGGCTTGATCACATCGCGACTGAGCCTTAATAGATCGCCTTTTTCAATCATGTGATGAGCAATGGCTGGGCCGATGCTGCCTGGCGCTAAGCTAATGATGCCATTCATGTTGGTTAATGCTTGGGTAATGGTTTCGTTGGCAATGACGATACCGCAGCGCACACCGGGTAAACCCAGTTTCGAAAGGCTCATGCATAAAATGGTGTTGTCATTCCAAAAGGGTTCAATCTCTTCAAAAATGATGTTGGGAAATGGAACGCCGTATGCATTGTCGATAATCAGTGGGATATTGTTCTCTCTAGCCAGCTTATCGAGCTTGTGGATCTCTTGTTCTGTGAGCACATTTCCCGTCGGATTGGTTGGACGGGAAGCACAAATGGCGGCTACCGACGAATCCACGCTCAATGTTTCGAAATCCACGTGGTATTTGAATAAGCCATTGTCGAGTAGTTCTATTTCTGGGCGATAGGAGACAAAAATATCTTCATCTATCCCGGCATCACCATAACCAATATATTCAGGCGCTAATGGCAGTAAAATTTTCTTATGTGAACCATCAGCTTGCTGGCCAGCAAACAGATTAAATAGATAGAAAAATCCACTCTGGCTGCCATTGGTTAAGCTAATGTTCTTTTCACTGATTTCCCAGCCATAGGTTTCTTTGAGCAGTTTTGCGAGAGATTTAACGAACAGATCTTTACCTTGTGGGCCATCATAGTTGGCGAGGGCAGCGATCAGTTCACCACTGCTAAGCATGTCAGCACTGGTTTGATGAAAGTAGTCAATCATGGCGGGAATGGCGGCTGGGTTACCACCGCCGAGCATAATGGCTCCGGGAGTGCGCAGGCCATCATTGAGATCGTCCATTAACTGGGTAATACCGGAATACTGATTAAATTTTTCACCAAATTTCGAAAACTGCATTGCTGACTGCCTAATTCATTCTTGTATTTGCTTGCATAAAGGGGCATGAAACGATGCCATGCCCATCGAGTAATCCTTGAACATACCCCAATGTTTTTGCGAGTCAAAGCACTATTTTTCGCCAAATAACACACTGCGGTCAGATAAAACAAAAAGCCCAGCGGATGGCCGCTGGGCTTTGATAGATTAATTTGTGTGCCGAAATACCAGCGACTACTTTTGCAGCAGTGAAATATCAGCAATTTGTAGGAACAGATTACGCAAGTTGTTGAGCAGCGTTAAACGGTTTTGTTTTAATGCTTCATCGTCTGCCATCACCATGACATTATCAAAGAAAGCATCAACAGGTTCACGTAGTGCTGCCAGCTTGCTCAATGCTTGTTGGTAATCACCGGTAGCGAAAGCAGGTTCTAGTGCTTCGGTCATCACTTCCACTTCTTCCGCTAAGGCTTTTTCGTCCGCTTCTTGAAGAAGTGTTAGGTTGATTTCTGCAGCCAGTTCACCGTCAAATTTCGCTAAAATGTTACCGACACGCTTGTTTGCCGCCGCTAGGGCTTCAGCCGCTTCCAGTTCACGGAAGTGGGAAACTGCTTTAACACGTTTGTCAAAATCAGCGGGTTTGGTTGGACGACGAGCAAGTACCGCTTGGATGATGTCGACGCTAAAACCTTCATCTTGATACCAAGCACGGAAACGGCCAAGCATAAACTCAATCACATCGTGCTCAACGTTGTCGTTGGTGAGGCGATCACCAAACAGCGATTTTGCTTTTGCTACTAGGTCAACTAAGTCCAAGTTATAGCCGTATTCAACGATGATGCGCAGTACACCCAGTGATGCGCGACGCAGAGCAAAGGGATCCGAGCCTTTTGGCGCTTGGCCAATACCGAAGATGCCGACTATGGTGTCTAGCTTGTCTGCGATGGCCACTGCGGCGGAAACGCCATTGGTTGGCAGAGCATCGCCAGCAAAGCGTGGCATGTACTGCTCGTTTAGTGCAACGGCGACTTCTTCTGCTTCTCCGTCATGGCGAGCATAATGCATACCCATCACGCCTTGCGTGTCGGTAAATTCAAACACCATTGAGGTCATCAAATCGCATTTAGCCAGTAAGCCCGCACGTTTTGATTTTTCTACATCCGCGCCAATCTGTTCTGCAATGTAACCAGCCAGTTCAGTAATACGGTCAGTTTTATCTTTAATCGTACCCAACTGCTGCTGGAAAATCGCGGTTTCTAGTCGTGGTAGACGATCGACTAATTTGCTTTTGAGATCGGTATTAAAGAAGAATTCCGCGTCCGCTAAGCGTGGACGAACGACTTTCTCGTTGCCTTCGATAACATGGCGAGGCTCTTTCGACTCGATGTTAGAGACGAAAATAAAGTTAGGCAGCAATTGCTTATTCGCATCGCTCATCTGATGAGAATAAACCGGGAAGTATTTTTGGTCACCTTTCATGGTGTAAACCAAAGCTTCTGACGGTACTTTAAGGAATTTTTCTTCAAATTTAGCCGTCAGCACCACTGGCCATTCAACCAGTGAGGTCACTTCTTCAACCAAGTCATCGTCAAGATCGGCAACACCGCCAACCTGTAGCGCTGCTTTTTGTGCATCAGCAATAATTATCGCTTTACGAGCATCGTAATCGGCGATCACTTTACCGCGCTGTTCTAAAATCGCTGGGTATTGCTCTGCTGAATCGATGGTGAACTCTTTTTCGCCCATAAAGCGGTGACCACGAATGGTGCGCGCAGAAGCTACGCCTAAGATCTCACCTTCGATCAGTTCATCACCCATCAAAATAGTCAGAGTTTTTACTGGGCGGATAAATTGTGTTTCTTTATCACCCCAGCGCATGGGTTTGGCGATAGGCAAGTTTGCTAACGCTTTGGCGGCGAGTTCAACCACAATGGCTTTAGCTTCTTGGCCTTTGACATCCTGTTTAAACAGTAGCCATTCACCTTGGTCTGTTGTTAGGCGATCCGCTTGCTCAACAGTAATGCCGTTGCCACGCGCCCAGCCTTGTGCTGCTTTGGTTGGATTGCCATCGGCATCAAAAGCAACTGAAATAGCAGGGCCACGTTTTTCGACCACTTTATCCGCTTGACCTTGGGCCAAATTAGTCACTTTCAGTGCCAAACGGCGAGGGGTTGCAAACCATTTGATACCTTCGTGTGCCAGTTCAGCGGTTTTCAATTCTGCGGCAAAGTTAGCCGCAAACGCTTCAGCCAAAGTGCGAAGTTGTTTTGGTGGTAGCTCTTCTGTGCCTAATTCAATTAGAAATTCTTTTGCCATCTTATTTGTCCTCACCCTTTTTACACATAGGGAAGCCGAGTGCTTCACGAGATGCGTAGTATGCTTCTGCAACCGCTTTGGTCAGGTTACGGATGCGTAGGATGTAACGTTGACGTTCTGTCACCGAAATCGCTTTACGCGCGTCCAATAGGTTAAAGGCATGGCCCGCTTTCAAAATACGCTCATAGGCAGGAAGTGGCAGCGGTTTTTCTAGCTCAAGTAGATGCTTACACTCTTTTTCGCACTGGTCGAAGAAAGTGAAAAGAAAATCGACATCCGCGTGTTCGAAGTTGTAAGTGGATTGTTCGACTTCATTTTGATGGTAAATGTCACCATAGGTGACTTTACCTAATGGGCCATCTGTCCAGACTAAGTCATACACTGAATCCACGCCTTGAATGTACATGGCAAGACGTTCAATACCGTAAGTGATTTCACCAGTTACAGGTTTGCACTCAAGGCCGCCGACTTGTTGGAAGTAAGTAAATTGAGTTACTTCCATGCCGTTTAGCCACACTTCCCAGCCAAGACCCCAAGCACCTAAGGTTGGGTTTTCCCAGTTATCTTCCACGAAACGAATATCGTGTACTAGTGGGTCAACACCGAGCACCTCTAAAGACCCTAAATACAACTCTTGAATGTTGTCTGGTGAAGGTTTGATGATGACTTGGAATTGGTAATAGTGTTGCAGGCGGTTTGGGTTTTCACCATAACGACCGTCCGTTGGACGACGAGAGGGTTGAACATACGCCGTTGCAATGGGCTCTGGGCCTAAAGCTCGCAGGCATGTCATTGGGTGAGAGGTTCCTGCACCAACTTCCATGTCTAATGGTTGAACAATGGTACAGCCTTGTTGGGCCCAATAATCCTGCAGCGCGAGGATCATACCCTGAAAGGTTTTGATATCGTATTTTTGCATAGTCAGGTTCGCGCGATTCTTCTGTCTGAATGGATGAAAATAACGAACAAGTATACCCAGATATTCGCTCAGCGAGTAGGGGTAATCTTGCTTAATTAATGGTCGAAAATCCGTTTTGGTCGAATTTATCGCATCGATTGTGCCAAATTCCTGCACATGAACGATTTTGACTTATTTCTAACTTGAGATTTTCACTCGGCCTGATTAGAATTGCGCCGTCTTTGGGGAGTAGCTTACCAGTGAGATTTCTTATCTTAACGGTTCGTTCGTCAACATAATTGGTGCCAAATCACCGTGGCGTTCGAGGCTAAAGTCATTTTAGCTTAGCAAGACCTTAGACAAACATCACAAACCGGGGCGGGGAGTGGCGTTTGTCTATGGTTATTATAATTATCCCGCCCCATTGAGCCTGTCGTGAGCGTATTAGCTATTTCAATTACTACCGTCGCCTTAGCTGAAATTGGCGATAAAACCCAACTGCTTTCTCTGCTGCTAGCCAGTCGTTATCGTAAACCTTTGCCTATTATTGCCGCCATTTTTGTCGCAACGATGGTTAACCATGCACTCGCTGCTTGGCTGGGCGTGGTCGTTGCCGACTACCTGTCGCCAGAAATCCTTAAATGGGTGTTGGTCGCCAGCTTCCTTGCCATGGCGGGGTGGGTATTAATTCCAGATAAACTCGACGGCGATGAAAAAATTACCAATCGAGGCCCTTTTGTCGCTAGCTTCATCGCCTTTTTTGTCGCTGAAATTGGCGATAAAACCCAAATAGCAACGTCTATTCTTGGTGCGCAATATGCGGATGCTCTATTGTGGGTGGTGCTCGGAACGACAATTGGTATGTTGCTGGCTAACGTACCTGTGGTGCTGATTGGTAAATTATCCGCCGATAAAATGCCGCTGGGACTTATTCGTAAAATCACGGCGGTACTCTTTTTGATATTAGCGATCGGCGCGGCGATTTGGTAATTCCAATTGATTAGATGATTGGGCGAGTGAGCGTGACACAATTTATTACTCAACTTGTCGCCCAACGTCTACGGTTGCGTGATGAGTGACAAATTTATGCCATACTGGTCATGTTACTGTAGTGCTAGATGATGCAAGTCTAAGAGGGAATGCATATGCTGACACGTTATATGGGAATGACCGCCAAGAGCCAAAGTTACTTGTTTACGTTCGGTTTTGTGCTGACGTTGTTGGGTATGGCGTTGACGGAAATGTGGCTACCCATGGTGGCCGGCGCAATCATATTGTGTGGCTTAATGGTGGAATCTTGGATCCGAGTCGCGCACATTATCCCGATGCACGATGAAATTCGAACCCTGCAAAAGCAGATCACAAAACTGCAATCAGAGATCCGCACCATCGAGTTTAATGAGTAGTGTGCAGCGCAATGAATTAATAGCAAAAGGCGGCCTTTTTGAGGTCGCCTTTTCTTTTGCGTACACATCACTTAGATCGAGGCTTAACTCAATCCTTTCTTAATCAAATAGAGATAGGGCAATGTGTCCACTTTCTCCGCAATTAACTGATGATCCATAAAGCGGCAAAAACTGGGAATGTCTCGAGTGGTTGACGGGTCATCGGCTTTCACTAGTAAAATTTCGCCATCTTGCATGGTTCGAATGGTTTTTCTGACCATCATTACAGGCTCGGGACAGCGCAATCCTTCGGCTTCGAGTGTTTGTGTGGCAAGTGCCGGATCAAATGTCATATTCAAACCTAATCGATGTTATCGCAAGGCGTAGATAATACTGGCGAGGAAAAAATATTCAATAACCACTTGGCAAAGTGATCTTTTTGTTTTAACTTACTTAACAAGTTGATAACAATTTGGTGAGGCACTTATGTTGACAGCGCTTGATAGGTTAACCATTTATTCGGTTCTCTGCTTTATCTCATTTTGTGCCTTAGTGATGCGAACGCCTGCAGAAACGTCATGGATGCCACTTTTTGGTGTCAGTGCGTCACTGGTTGGGATCTGGCTTGAGATGCATCTTTGGAAAGGCATCTCAGAAGAGCAGAATCACTAATCCATCACATATTGATCAACGCATTGCACTAATACGACACGAAACACATTCCGACACTATCCCCATTTTCTTGGGCTTCCCCGCTGAAAGGCGGGATTTTTTTTGCCTAACGCGTACACTGAGCCTATTTGCCATGATAAAAGTGGGGTTGTTGCATGGAGTTGGAAGATATCTATCGTCGCGATCTGAATTTATTGATTGCACTGAGAGTGTTGATAGAAGAGAGCAGTGTCAGTAAAGCGGCCCAGCGTTTAAATCTTAGCCAGTCAGCCATGAGCCGTGTATTAGGTCGGTTACGTGATCTGCTCAATGATCCTCTTTTTACGCGCCAAGGTCAGCATCTCATTCCGACTGAAAAAGCGCTGGAGCTTAATCGCGCATTAGGCGAACCATTGGAGTCTCTACGTCAAATCCTTTCACCTGTTGAATTTGACCCCCAGCAATGTGAACAAACCTTCACCATTGCCACGACAGATTACGCAATGCAGACCATCTTACCGTTTGCTTTACCAAGGATATATCAAGAGGCACCAAACGTGTCGTTTGAGTTTTTACCTTTGCAGCATGATAGGTTGGCCGATCAACTGACTTATGAAGGGGCTGATTTAGCGATTTGTCGCCCAACGTCGCCAGTAGCACCATTGATGAGTGAGGTGCTTGGGCGAGTCGGTGTGCTTTGTTTGCTCTCCCAACACCATCCGTTGGCGAATCGGCAGATCTCTTTAGCGGATTACCTGACATACCCTCATGCGATGATTGCGATCAGTGATGGTGTTAATGCCTTAATTGAACAAGCATTAAGTGGGCAGCCTAAACGGAAAATGGTGCTCAGAGCCTATCATTTAGAAGCTGCGCTAGCGATTGTTGATACCATGCCATTGATTATTACGGTGCCTGCGGATCTGGCCTATTTAGTGGCAGAACGTTACACATTGGTGGTGAAGCCGTTACCGTTTCAGTTTACGCCGTTTGACTACTCTATGATTTGGCACTCGCGATGTGAGCATTCTCCTGCCCAAGAATGGTTAAGGCAGATCGTCAAACAAGAGTGCAGTCGGTTGATTGCTAAGCGTATTGAAGAGATGCAGTTAGAGGGATAAAAATCATCAAGCTTTGAGTAAGACCAAAGCTTGATGAATGAATGGTTTAAAGCTTAATCACCACGCGACCAGTCACTTGACCATTGGTGATCGTTTCAGCGTACTGCGCTGTTTGTTCGAGGGTGATTTCTTCACACGCTTGCTCAAAGTAGCTTGCAGGTAGCAGTTTCGCTAAGCTTTCCCATGCTGCCATGCGTTTTTCTCGCGGGCAAGAGACGGAGTCGACACCTTGCAGGCGTACATTGCGCAAAATGAACGGCATGACGGTGGTGGGTAAATCAAAACCACCCGCTAAACCACACGCGGCAACTGTGCTGTTGTAGTCCATTTGGGCTAACACTTTGGCTAACATTTTGCTGCCTACTGTATCGACCGCGCCAGCCCAAATCTGTTTTTCCAGCGGACGAGCTGGCTCTTCAAATTCGCTGCGATCAATAATGCGGCTTGCTCCTAGTTTTTCTAGCAGTGGACCATTTTGTTCAACACGACCCGTTACCGCAGCAACTGTATAACCTAGCTTAGCTAATAGTGTTACAGCAACTGAACCCACGCCGCCACTGGCACCCGTCACCAATATTTCACCCTTTTCCGGTTGAATACCCGCATCTAAAATGGCTTGCACGCAAAGCATGGCAGTAAAGCCAGCAGTGCCAATCATCATCGCTTTTTTGCTATCAAGGCCGTGCGCGAGTGGTACTAACCAATCGGCTTTCAAGCGTGCTTTTTGCGCCATACCACCCCAATGGTTTTCACCTACTCCCCAGCCGGTTAGTACAACTTTATCACCGGTTTGGTAGCGAGTATCTTGAGATTCAAGTACGGTTCCCGCAAGATCAATGCCCGGTACCATAGGGAAATTGCGAATGATTTTGCCTTTACCTGTAATGGCTAAACCATCTTTGTAATTCAATGATGAGTAATCGACCGCGACTAAAACTTCACCTTGCGGTAATTGTGATTCATCGATTTGTTCAATGGTGGCAACTGTGTTTTTTTCTTGTTGATTAAGGATTAACGCTTTAAACATTCGGATCTCCAGATTGGCACAGCAAGCATAAGATGTCGCTAAGTGTAGTACTGAATTAACTATGACTAAAATGAAACTTTAGCATTGGTTCTATGCGTATTATGCATCACTCATAAAAAATGCCAGTCGTGGGACTGGCATTGAGCTTTAGGATAAGAAGAACTGGTATGAAGGATTGTCCGTCTCATCTTTGCATTGGTAACCCAATTCTCTAAGGTGAGCGGAGAAGCGGTTTAAATCACTCTCTTCGAGTTCAAAACCACACAATACGCGGCCATAATCGGCGCCATGATTGCGGTAATTAAACAAGCTAATGTTCCAGTGTGTGCCAAGCGTGCTGAGAAATTTCAGCAGAGCGCCCGGATATTCCGGAAATTCGAAGCTGTATAATCGCTCTTTTAGCGGCTTAGAGGGTTTGCCTCCAATCATATAACGGACATGCAGTTTGGCCATTTCATCATCCGATAGATCCACCACAGGGTAGCCACCTTGGCGTAAATCGTGAATGATGTTGTCGAGCTCTTCTTGCCCACTTAACAGGCGTACACCGACGAAAATGTTGGCCAGCTTGTCATCGTTATAGCGATAGTTGAACTCGGTGACCGCGCGACCGCCAATGATATTACAAAACTCAAAAAACGCGCCTTGACGTTCAGGTATGGTCACCGCCAAAAGCCCTTCACGTTTTTCGCCTAGCTCACATCGCTCCGACACGTAACGCAAGCCGTGGAAATTGGTGTTAGCCCCTGAAAGTACGGTGCCTAACTGTTTATCCACCAGCTTATGTTTTTCCGCGAATTTCTTCAGACCAGCCAGAGCAAGCGCTCCAGAAGGTTCGGCAATCGCACGCGTGTCTTCGAAGATATCTTTAACCGCCGAGCAGATTTCATCGCTTGATACCGTGATGTGGCCATCAATGTATTGCTGACACAAACGGAAGGTTTCATCACCAATACGTTTTACCGCGACACCGTCGGCAAACATGCTGACTTGGTCAAGCACCACGGGTTTACCTGCCTCGAGTGCTGCTTTTAAACAAGCAGAATCTTCAGGTTCAACCGCAATGACTTTGATTTCTGGCATCAGCTGTTTGATGAGCACCGCGACCCCAGCGGCTAAACCGCCACCGCCGACTGGTACAAAAATGTAATCAAGGTGGCCATTTTGTTGCAGCATTTCCATGCCAATCGTGCCTTGCCCTGCAATGACCAGTGGGTGATCGAACGGTGGGACAAACGTATAACCTTGCTCGTGAGCCAAGCGTTCCGCTTCGGCTTTGGCTTCATCAAAGTTGTTGCCATGCAAAATCACCAAACCGCCAAAACCGCGCACCGCTTCGACTTTGATATCAGGGGTAGTTTTAGGCATCACAATGGTGGTTTTAATGCCTAATTTTGTTCCCGATAGAGCCATTCCCTGCGCGTGGTTGCCTGCTGACGCAGCAATCACCCCTGCTTGTTTTTGCACCTCAGATAAACTCGACACCATATTATAAGCGCCGCGTAATTTAAAAGAGTGCACAGGCTGGCGATCTTCACGCTTGAGCTGAACGCGATTTTTGATGCGCGCCGATAAGCGGGGCATATCCTGCAGTGGCGTCACCGTTGCGACGTCATACACGGGGGCGCGCAGGATCTGGCGCAGATAATCTGCGCCAGTTTGAGTTGCGTTACCTGAGTCGCTCATCCGCTAGCCCTCTAGCTTAGATTTGTCTCGAACAGCCCCTTTATCAGCGCTGGTGGCCATACTTGCGTAGGCTTTCAATGCCAAAGAGACTTCACGCTGGCGATTGACAGGTTTCCAACCGAGCTGGTCTTGTTTTACGCGGCGCTCAGCCAGTTCAGCTTCTGAAACGTTGAGCGTAATGGAGCGGTTTGGAATATCGATGGCGATAATATCCCCAGAATTCACCAAACCTATCGTTCCGCCGTTCGCAGCTTCTGGAGAAACGTGACCAATTGATAAACCGGAAGTCCCCCCAGAGAAACGACCGTCAGTCAGTAGCGCGCACTCTTTGCCTAGCCCCATTGATTTGAGGTACGTGGTTGGGTAAAGCATTTCTTGCATACCCGGGCCGCCTTTCGGGCCTTCATAGCGGATGACGACAACATCGCCAGCCTTCACTTTACCGCCTAAAATGCCTTCAACGGCATTTTCTTGGCTTTCAAAGACCACGGCTGGGCCTGCAAATTTCAGACTACCTTCATCAACCCCTGCTGTTTTTACAATACAGCCATCAACGGCAATGTTGCCTGATAGAACGGCTAGGCCACCATCTTGGCTAAAAGCATACTCTTTGGTACGAATACAGCCTTCTTTGCGATCGTCATCGAGGCGATCCCAGCGGCATTGTTGTGAGAAGGCTTTAGTGGTACGAATGCCCGCAGGACCGGCACGGAAAAAGGTTAAGACATCTTCATCTTGCGTTTGCATGATGTCGTATTGAGCCAACTGCTCTTTCATCGATAAACCCAACACGGTGCGAGTTTGATTATTGATGAGACCGGCGCGATCCAATTCACCAAGAATCGCCATCACGCCACCCGCGCGGTGTACATCTTCCATGTGATATTTTTGAGTCGATGGCGCGACTTTACACAGATGAGGTACGCGGCGTGACATGCGGTCGATATCACCCATGTCAAAATCGATTTCACCTTCTTGAGCGCCTGCTAATAGGTGCAATACCGTGTTGGTTGAGCCGCCCATGGCAATATCGAGCGCCATCGCATTTTCGAACGCGGCTTTGTTGGCAATATTACGCGGTAAGGCGGATGCATCATCTTGCTCGTAGTAACGCTTGGTTAATTCAACAATGCGTTTACCTGCGTTGATGAAGAGCGCTTCACGATCGGCATGCGTGGCCAACATCGAACCATTACCCGGTTGAGAAAGTCCCAATGCTTCGGTGAGACAGTTCATCGAGTTGGCGGTAAACATGCCAGAACAAGAACCACAGGTTGGGCAGGCCGAGCGTTCAATTTGTTCACTTTGTGCATCGGAGACTTTAGGGTCAGCGCCTTGGATCATCGCATCGACTAAATCGAGTTTGATGATTTGATCAGAAAGCTTGGTTTTACCCGCTTCCATTGGCCCGCCAGAAACAAAGATGACGGGAATATTAATGCGCAGTGCCGCCATCATCATCCCAGGGGTGATTTTGTCGCAGTTGGAAATGCAGACCATCGCATCAGCGCAGTGCGCATTAACCATGTACTCGACAGAGTCTGCGATCAACTCGCGTGAGGGCAGTGAGTACAGCATGCCGCCATGCCCCATGGCGATACCATCATCTACCGCGATGGTATTAAATTCTTTGGCGATGCCGCCGGCTTTTTCGATTTCACCCGCAACCAATTGCCCCATATCTTTGAGGTGCACGTGGCCCGGTACGAATTGAGTGAACGAGTTAACCACCGCAATAATCGGCTTACCGAAATCTTCATCTTTGACGCCAGTGGCGCGCCATAATGCGCGCGCTCCAGCCATATTACGTCCGTGTGTCGTCGTTGCGGATCTATACTTTGGCATTGTCTATCGTCCTCTATTACTTCGGTTGTGGGTACACGTAATCCAACCAGCCCCACTTGTCTTCAGTGGTGCCGTTAAATAGGCCAAAGTAAGCTTCTTGCATCACTTTCGTGATTGGCCCACGTTTGCCCTCTCCAACCGTAATTTGGTCTACGCTCCGTACAGGGACGATTTCGGCGGCGGTGCCAGTCATAAAAATTTCGTCAGCAAGATAGAGAGCTTCGCGCGCAATGTTCACTTCACGCACTTCGTAGCCCATTTCTTTAGCCAGCGTCATGATCGAATCACGCGTGATGCCCGGCAAGATGGAGCTGGTGGTTGGTGGCGTGAGCAGCACACCGTTTTTGATGACGAAAATGTTTTCGCCTGCACCTTCAGATAAATAACCATCCACGCTTAAGGCGATACCTTCGGCATAGCCATGACGACGAGCTTCACCACCGACAAGCAGAGACGATAAATAGTTACCACCCGCTTTGGCTGCGGTTGGAATGGTGTTTGGCGCAGCGCGATGCCAGCTAGAAACCATCGCATCCACACCATTTTCTAGCGCTTCATCACCTAAGTAAGCACCCCAAGGGAAGGCGGCAATGATTAACTCCATTTCAGTATTCACTGGTGGGCAAACGCCAAGGCCAACGTTGCCAACAAAGCCAAGTGGGCGAATGTAGGCTGAATCCAGTTTATTGACGCGCAATGTTTCACGTGTCGCTTCCATGATCTCTTCTATCGTATAGGGGATAGGGAAACGGTAAATTTTTGCTGAATCTTTTAGGCGTTGAGCGTGCTCTTTATGACGGAAGACGATTGGACCTTTAGGAGTGTTATAACAACGCACACCTTCAAACACCGAAGTGCCGTAGTGCATCGCGTGTGTCAGTACATGAACGTTTGCATTTGCCCACGGAACCATTTCACCGTTGAACCAAATGTAATCTGCAGTTTTTGTTGCCATTTATTGCCTTCCTTATGCACAAATCTTTTGTTGTAAATTGTTATTCGGTAGTTCGTTATTTTTTATTGGGGTGACATCGACACTGCGAATATCCCATAATTTTTCAATTTGATTGATCAGTGTGCTGATGGGGCGATCACTATCAACAATGATTTCAACACTGGCGACTTTACTGGCGTGGTTTTGCGTTGCGGCCACTTGTTTTATCACAAACCCACGATGGCGAATCACGCGCAGAACACGCTCTAATAGCACCGGTTTATCATCGGCTTTGATGTCTAATAGGTATCTATCCATTAGGTGTTCTCCAACATATCACTATTTGAGGCGCCCGGTGGTACGAGCGGCCATACGTTTTCTTCTTCATCAATCAAAACGTGAAGCAGATAAGCTGTTTTGCTGGCCAGCATTTCTTTAAGTGCCGGTTCAACTTCTTCTTTTTTGGTGATGGTTTTGCCAGGAATATCGAACGCCTTAGCTAGCATCACGAAATCTGGGTTGTCATCCAAAATCGTTTCGCTATGGCGGCCATCAAAGAACAGCGATTGCCATTGGCGCACCATACCCAAACGATGGTTGTTCAGTAGTACCATCTTAACCGGGATTTGGCGGCGTTTGAGCGTACCAAGTTCTTGAACATTCATCATGAACGAACCATCTCCAGAAATGAGAATGGATTGATCATCAGGGCGAGCAACGGCAGCGCCCATTGAGGCTGGCAACCCAAAGCCCATAGTGCCAAGGCCAGCTGAGGTGATGAAGTTCTGTGGAGCACGCGGCTGAATGTGCTGCGCGGCCCACATTTGATGTTGGCCAACGTCGGTTGAGACGATGGCTGAATCGGGCATCATGTCGGACAGTTGTTTGAGTAACAATGGTGCAAAAATGAGATCGCCCGGGTGGTCATAGCGCCACTTAAAGCCACTGCGCAAACTTTCACTGTGGTGAACCCACGGTGCGATATCATGCGTCAGTTCCAGTTGTGGAAGAATGAGATTGATGTCACCACGTAGTGACGCATTGGCGATCCGGAGTTTATTAAACTCGGCCGCATCGATATCGATATGAATCACTTTGGCGTGTGGTGCAAAAGTATCCAGTTTTCCCGTTACTCGGTCATCAAAGCGCGCTCCAACCACAACCAACAAATCACACTCTTGAACGACCAAGTTTGCCGCCTTAGTCCCGTGCATACCAAGCATGCCAAGGTAATGCGGGTCATGGCGCTCAATTGTGCCCAAGCCTTTTAAAGTGCTTACTGATGGCATCGGATTGAGGCGTAAAAACTCGCGTACGGAATCGGTCGCTTTGGCCAGTTGAACGCCACCGCCAACATACAATACAGGACGAGAGCTTTGTGAAAGCAGTTGTTGCGCTGCGTGAAGCTGCTCTTGGCTGGCAACTGGCATGGCTGGCGCAGTGAATGCAGGTAGCTCAGTCACGGGGGTTTTTGCCAGTTGTACATCTTTAGCGATATCCACAATCACCGGGCCGGGGCGACCCGCTTTCGCTACCTCAAAGGCTTCGGCAAGGGTGGGTGCGAGATCGTGGATATCGGTAACGAGGTAGCTGTGTTTGGTGCAAGAGAGTGACATACCAATCACGTCCATCTCTTGAAAAGCATCGGTACCAATGTGCGAGCTTGCGACTTGGCCGGTGATGGCGACGAGGGGGATTGAGTCAAGAAATGCATCGGCAAGACCGGTGACCAAATTGGTCGCTCCGGGTCCTGAGGTGGCCATGCACACCGCGACATCTTGTGTCGAGCGCGCCATGCCAATCGCCGCCATGGCTGCACCTTGTTCGTGGCGACAGAGGATGTGTTCTACACCGCCATCGTATAATGCATCATAGATTGGCATAATAGCGCCGCCGGGATAACCAAAAACGGTTTTGATTCCCTGCTGCTTTAATGCGGCTACAACCAGTTGTGCTCCTGTCATCGTAACCCTCCCAAACTGTGTATGGCACAGTAAACCATGTTGTGTTTGCACTTCATGTGCGCTCCCATTCTTCCTGCCATATCGGGTTGGATAATCACCAACCAGTATGAACTTTTTAGTTTAATAGTTGTAAAAAAACCCCCGGACTTTTCAGTGCGGGGGTCTTTTGAATCTGGTGGTTATTTTGCGCCCACTAGCCCCCGCGCGGAATCAATAATGACCACGATAATCAGGCTTAGCAGTAGGTTAATGTGAGCGTTCAAATTCATCACTTAATTCTTAAAATAGTTGGCGTAATATCTTACGAAATTGTTTGCGTCTCTAGTGGTAACACACAATTCCGTTAAATGACAAGCAAAAACTCATTCTTTTTTCACATTCTTTCAGCATCACAACAAGCTATATAACAATCTCTCGTGTGCAAATAAGGGCGCAGAAACAGAACGAACACTTTTTAAACAACCACAAAGGAATGAAATGGGACTCGCAATTATTCACAGCCGAGCCAGTGTTGGCGTGCAAGCACCGACAGTGACAGTTGAAGTACATATTAGCAATGGTATGCCCGGTTTTACGTTGGTCGGCTTGCCTGAAACGACGGTCAAAGAGTCTCGTGATCGCGTGCGCAGCGCTATCATTAATTCCCGTTTTGAGTTTCCCGCCAAGCGTATTACGGTCAATCTAGCCCCTGCGGATCTCCCCAAAGAGGGTGGTCGATTTGATTTACCGATCGCGTTGGGTATTTTGGCGGCCTCACAGCAGATAGCGCTAACGAAGTTAGATGGGTATGAGTTTATTGGTGAATTAGCCTTATCTGGTGAGTTGCGTCCTGTTAAAGGTGTATTACCCGCCGCTTTAGCTGCGAATCGAGCCAAGCGCTGTTTGGTGGTGCCTCATGGTAATGGTGATCAAGCCGCATTAGTGGCAAAAGATCAGCATAAATCGGCGCAAACGCTGCTTGAGGTGTGTGCTGATTTGTGTGGCCAGCAAACCCTCTCTCTTTTTCAAACCGAACCTAAACTATGCCGAGCGAAAAATACTCGCGATCTGCAAGATATCATTGGTCAACAGCAAGGAAAGCGAGCGTTAGAAATCGCAGCCGCGGGCAACCATAACCTGCTTTTTCTCGGTCCACCCGGAACGGGTAAAACCATGCTTGCCTCTCGGTTGTGTGATTTATTACCAGAAATGAATGAAGATGAAGCGATGGAAACCGCTTCGGTTGCTTCTCTGACTCCACAAGACATCAACCAGCACAACTGGAAGCAAAGGCCATTTCGCTCGCCTCATCATTCCAGTTCAATGGCGGCGCTGGTCGGTGGCGGTTCTATTCCGAGGCCGGGGGAAATTTCTTTGGCACACAATGGGTTATTGTTTCTTGACGAAATGCCGGAATTTGAACGAAAAGTGCTCGACTCACTGCGTGAACCTTTAGAGTCGGGTGAAATTATTATTTCAAGAGCGCAAGGCAAAACGCGTTTTCCAGCTCGCTTTCAATTAGTGGGGGCGTTGAACCCCAGCCCAACCGGTTATTACGAAGGCACGCAAGCCAGAGCCAACCCGCAGAGTATTTTGCGCTATTTGGGGCGCTTATCGGGGCCACTGCTTGATCGTTTTGACATGTCGATAGAAATCCCCTCGCTTCCCAAAGGGATGTTGGCAAATGGCGGCGAAAGAGGTGAAGCAACGGCTGTGGTTAAAGAAAGAGTGTTGATTGCTCGTGAACGGATGGTGATTCGTAATGGCAAGGTTAATGCTTTGTTGGGGAGCCGAGAAATTGAACAGTATTGCCCTTTAACTAAGGCTGACGCCGAATTTTTGGAAAATGCACTGCACCGCCTAGGGCTCTCCATCCGCGCGTATCATCGCATTATCAAAGTGGCGCGTACGATTGCTGATTTAGAAGGGGCCGAGCAGATTGCGAAGCCCCATCTAGCGGAAGCACTCGGCTATCGAGCGATGGACCGCTTGTTGAAACAACTGACCGCACAAGCGGTGTAATGAACTTAAAACTGGTAATTTAACCCTAGCGCTGTAAAGAGAGACGATTCGTCGTAAAACGAGAGGTTTGAGCTCGATTGGTTATAACCGGCTAAAGCGATTAATGACCAATCATCCCAATCCATAAATTGGCTGTATTCGTACGCGAAGAATAGGCTCAGTTCATCGTCATTACGCACAGTGTGATTAAACAGTGAATTTCCACCTTGATAGTCGCGCTTGGTATAACCAGCGGTCAGCGCCAGTTTATGGCGATTGATAAACGTGAAGTAGGAGAGATCGGCGGCGTAAGAGTGATGAGTATTGGCGTCGCCATCCGCTTGGTGGTTGATATAAGTGATGGAGGGCTGTAACAAACTGGTTGGGCTCAGAGAGTAACGGTACTGCCCTTTTAGGTAGTAACTTTTACCATCACGAGCCAGTTCAGGGCTTGGAAACTGATCGTTGCCGATCTCTTTGGTCGCGTAAGCGACATCGATAGTCCATGGGCTGCCTTGAATACTATTGAATGTTAATCGGTAGGCATTTCCTGACTCATCGGTTTCTTGGCGCTGACTGTTTAGTTGGTAAGGGTTAGCCCAGGTTTTTCCAGACATCACGGTCGGCAAAAAAGCCACATCAACCACGGTACCTGTCTCCATCTCATATTGATACCCCAGCTGAAGCGCTAAAGTGCCGACGGCAATATCATCACGTGAGGTGCCTAGATAAACCTGTTGTTGACGTTTGTCCCCGAAGGTGTAAGCAAGGTTACCCAAAGGCCCAACGGCAAAGTTTGACTGCCGGCTACTCTTTGTTTCGAGTGATGTAATACGCTCATCTCCACCCGTATCAAACGATGATTGGGAAGATGCAAAAATAGTATTAATGGCAATCTCACCACTTAAACCTGTTTCTGGAGCCAGTTCGGCAGATACATGAAAAGCCAGAGCGCTAACAAGCGTCATGGACAGGTATTTATTCATTAGGAGTTTCCATACTTTGATTCAATAGTGGTTAAGTATATGAATAAACTTGGATGACGACACGATAAAACTAATCTGACCGTTTTATGAATGAAGGGTGAGCTTTGTCTTAGGCATACACAGTTTTGTGCTGCGATGGCTTGTGTTTCAAGATTGGTTGTATGAGAAAGCGCTGCAAGGTTGAACTTGATTAAGTAAAAATGAGGAGCCGTTGTGCTCCTCATTTGGGAATGATTACTTGGTCAGTAGGTAATTGACCAGTTCGAAGTATTCATTGGTCGATTTAACACCTTGTCCCTGCACCAAATAATGATTGTTAACCACGACAGCAGGCACACCTGAAAGGCCGCTTTCTTGGAACTGTTTATCAAAGCGGCGCACCATTGAATCGACGGCAAAACCATTAAAGGCGGCATCAAATTTTGCTGCATCAATACCTTCGTCTAGGAAGATTTGGCGTAGATCCGCATCATCTCTTGGTGGTTTACGCATCGTGTGGATGCGGTTAAACATCACGGGCACCATTTTGTCTTCAACTTTGAGGGCAAGCATGGTGGCGTAAGCTTTACTCATTGATTTACCCATAGAGCCACCCATAAAAGAAACATGGTTTTTCTGCAGAGTAACCCCTTGTGGGAGCTGCTTTTTCAGTTGGGCGATGATCGGCTCAAAGGTATTGCAGTGTGGGCAGTAAAAGGAGAAAAACTCCGTCACGGTTGGATTTTTAGAGGGTTCAAGATCAAGCACTTTATAATGCTCACCTTCTTTAAATTGGGCTGCATGAGCCGATAAGCTCAGCAGTAAGGTTGCAACCAGTGCAAAAAGCTTCTTCATTGTGTACTCCATTTATTGCTTCAAGGTGACTTACCATTGTGGCATTAGTGAGAGCGTGGGCTCGTCTAATGCTGCTATTTGTTCTTTAAACGCAAGCACTTGGCTTTCCCAATATTTAGGGTCATTAAACCAAGGGAAGGCGAGTGGAAAAGCAGGGTCTTGCCATCGTTTGGCCAACCATGCCATGTAATGCACCATTCGTAGACCGCGTAACGGTTCAATTAGTTTCAATTCGGCTGGATTAAAATCGTGAAACTCTTGATACGACTCTAAGATAATGTCCAACTGCATTCGCTTATCTTGCAATTCGCCATTGAGTAGCATCCACAAATCCTGTACTGCTGGTCCATTGCGAGCATCGTCTAAATCGACAAACATGGGCCCATCTCGCCACAAAATATTGCCTGGATGGCAATCACCATGCAAGCGGATGGCCGCGGATTTTGTTGGCCATTGCTGTTCAATTTTGTTGATCAATAACGATAAGTCACTGAAAAAGGTATTTTGCAAGTGCTGAGGTATAAAGGACGCATTTTCCAATAGCTGTTTGGGTTGATAAAGATACTCATCTAAGCTGATGGTCGGGCGATGAACAAATGTACGAGTGGCACTGATGTGATGAATGCGTCCAAGAAACCGGCCCACGCCTTCTAATTGGTCCATATTGTCCACTTCAAACTGCCGCCCACCCACACTGTTAAACAGCGCGAAATGATAGCCCTGATAGTGATGTAAGGTTGCACCGTTGATGAGCAATGGCTCAGCAATCGGAATTTCCGCCGCGTACAGCTCGCGTGTGAAATCGTGCTCCTCTTGAATTTGCTCAACACTCCAGCGCTGAGGTCGATAGAATTTCACCACATAGCGTTGGCGTTCTTCATCGATGAATTGATAAACGCGGTTTTCGTAACTGTTGAGTGCCAGAAATCCTGATTCAGCACGAATGCCGATGCTTTCTAAGGCATACCACATGGTATCAGGGGTGAGTGCATCAAAATGGAAAGAAGCTTTGGTCATGATTAAAAAGGGCCCATTACTGAGCCCTTTTCCATTCGTTATGAAGTTAGAGTTTATTAATAAACCGGCTCTCAACTTCTATCGTGAATTGGTTACTGTCCGTGAGTATAAACTGAATCGTCGCTATAGGAGAGCTGAGTTTGTCAGGAGCGACGCCAAGGCTGGTTGGTAGGTTCAATACCTCTCCTGGTTTGACTTGAATGGTTTGTTTACCATACCAAGAGACGTCCGATAGCCCTTTCACGTCAAGCTTATACTCTTGCGTTTGCTGAGTTTTGTTGATGACTTTCAAGGTGTAAGTGTTCTCAATTTCACCATTGCTGTTGGTTTTAAATAGCTGGTTTCTATCACGCAATACACTTAAGCCGACCGGATCAACGCTGGCCACTTGAGCGATGAATAAGCCAAACATCACCAGCAGTACCGTGCCATAACCGAGTAATTTAGGCCTGAGTATTTTGGTGTGGTGGCCGGAGAGGCGGTGCTCCGTGGTATAGCTGATGAGCCCTTTTTCATAGCCCATACGTTCCATCGTGGTATCGCACGCATCAATACAAGCGCCGCAGTTAATGCATTCGTACTGCAAGCCATCACGAATATCGATGCCAGTCGGACACACTTGTACGCACAAATCACAATCAATGCAGTCACCTAAACCGAGTGCTTTGTGATCGGCTTTACGAGCGCGTGGCCCACGAGTTTCACCGCGTTTGCTGTCATAGCCAACAATAAAGGTATCTTTGTCAAACATCGCAGACTGAAAGCGAGCATAAGGACACATATGGATGCAGACGATCGAACGCATCCAGCCTGCATTTCCGTAAGTACAAAGGGTGAAAAAGAGTACCCAGAAGACGGGCCAGAAACTTTCATCGAGTGTGAAAAAGTTCACCACGAGTTCGCGTACCGGGACGAAATAGCCGACAAAAGTAAAACCAGTACCGAGTGCAATCGCCAGCCAAGCAATGTGTTTGATGGCTTTTCTTATAGCAAGATTAGCTGTGAGTTTTCCTGAGTCCTGCTTGCGGCGTTTATTGGCGGCGCCTTCGAGTTTTTCTTCAAACCAAATGTAGATAAATGTCCACACAGTTTGCGGGCACAGATAGCCACACCAGACACGGCCAAGAAAAGTGGTAATAAAAAACAGGCCGAACGCCGCAATCATAAACAACAGGGCCAGTAGAGTTAGGTCTTGTGGGTAAAGTGTGGTGCCGAAAAAGTTAAATTGCTGGTGGCCGATGTCGAGCAAAATCGCTTGGCGATCACCATAAGAGATCCACGGTACTAAAGTAAAAAGCAGCAGTAAAAACCAGCCACCATAGCGGCGGAGTTGTTGATAAGTACCTTTACTTTCGCGCACATAAATACGGTTGCTGGGGTTAAAACGGTCACCGTTGCCTTTGTGAGTTTTGGGGTTGAATATTTTAGGAGTCACATCCTTTATATCGATTTTGTCCTGACTCATGAAATGATCCTTGTTGGGCTGTAAGGTGTGATTTCTTTTAGTTCACACTCTGCGACATTGCTGTTTTCTCTTTGGGTACAATACCAAGATGAGAAATTATCATTGTTCAATCTTTATTTATTAAGCGGCAAGTATAACGCCAATAACAATTTTATTTCTTTAACACTATCAACCTTTAACAATAAAGCCTCAACTCGTGAGGCTTATCGCTAATAATAAAAAAGCGACCTAATAAGGCCGCTATCTTGATCATTATCACAGGGGCCACATCATTTTATGATGCCACGCGCGCGTAAAATGGCTGTTTTAAAATCATCTTCCTGATCTTTCTTCAGGCCAGGAATCATTTCGTCTTTGGCGCTGTTGCGCATTTTTAGATGGTAGATCAATACATCATCTGTAAGCGCTTCTAATGGTCCTTTATAACCCGCTTCTTGAGCCAGTTTGGTGATGAATTGCACTAAGTTGAGCTGCTGATCTTTTTGCCATTCAGGCGCAAGTAGTTCAATTAGCTCTTCAATTCGATGACATTGCATTCTCTTTTCCCCAATTTTTATAAGTATTTTGAGTAAAGGTATCAAATTGCGGATTGAAGTCCAATTGAGCGCAAAGAAAAAGCGCAGGGTTTAGCTGCGCTTTTTAATTATGCTGCCTGAACAACATTAGTTGTGCTCGATGCAGTAAGGGCATTTTTTTCAACTAAAGTCATTGCTGGAGCGACTTTTTTTGCAGTCGGAGCAGCAGCAAAACCACTACGACGACGCATTGCACTACGGTTTGTGTGCGAAAACCTGACAGCTGTTGGGCGCATTCATTAACCTAACGGTCAGGCACATCCATTGCCAATCTAATGGCCTGAATCACCATGAGTTGAGCTTCATAATTGAAGGGTGGCTCTTCTGGCTCTCGCCAATCCAAATAATGATTCAGGAATAACGATATGCTTTCATATCGTAGTTAGATTAGCACCAAGTTTTGAATTGATCGATAGTTGAACGATTGTTGAGATGAATATTCTTGCAAATAAAGCTTAAAATTGTGTGAGATGCTTGGTTGAGTTTGTCATCTGATCGGCATTACATCGCGTTTTGTTAAATAGGAGGTACCTATGTCGTTTACAAAAAACTCGCGATTTATCGCTCTCCTTGATACCCGTTCGTTACGAAATTCGCATTTAGGCTTACAACTGTAAGCTGAGGTGTGCAATACTAAGCCCACATTTTGTTGCTTTTGGTATGGTGTTTATGTCTGCTGTTGAGAATGACGGCTATGGTGCTGATGAAGAACGGGCGAATGCACTGAGTCATGGTTTGGGGCTATTGCTTAGTTTTGTCGGTTTAGTCTTGCTGCTGATCAAGGCAACAAGTGCACAGGCCGATGCATTGACTTATATCAGCATGAGTCTCTATGGAGGCAGCATGATAGCGTTATTCCTTGCTTCAACGCTGTATCACTCCGTTGCGACACCGAAAGCCAAACGCTGGCTAAAAACGTTCGACCACTGTGCCATTTATCTACTGATTGCCGGAAGTTACACACCCTTTTTGTTGGTTAGCCTTCGCACTCCTTTGGCGATAGGTCTTATGGTGGTGATCTGGCTGCTGGCGCTGCTCGGCATCATCATGAAAATTGCCTTTGTCTATCGTTTTAAAAAGTTCTCACTGGTGACTTATTTGGCGATGGGGTGGTTATCCTTGGTTGTGATCTACCAACTGGCCCTCAATATCGAGGTCGGTGGTTTGGTGCTACTTGCTGTTGGTGGTTTGGTCTATTCGCTCGGGGTGATTTTTTATGTAGCGAAACGCATTCCCTATAACCATGCGATTTGGCATTTATTCGTGCTAGGTGGCAGTGCTTGTCACTTTTTTGCGGTTTACCTTTTTGTTCACCCAGTAAGTGCTTAACGCATTTCAACCCGCTCAATGTTGGCCGAAATTTGATAGCCTTGCTGGCGATCAACCTGAAGGGTAATCGGCTTTCCTTGCGCTTGAGTTTGTGGGCGTAAATAGCTATCAGCCATCCGTTTAATGGATTGCCAAATGGGTAACTGCTGAGTGAACAATGGTTGACCTTGATTGTCATAAATAGTGATACTGAGCACTACCGCAATGACAGATTGCGAGCTTTGATTGGTGATGGCTGTTGGGATAACGAGTGTATCTCCTTGGTAGTAAGCCGCGCCGAGTACCACTTCCACTCCAGAATCTGACAGTTGTAAAATCGGTTTTTCACTCCCCATCTCAAAGGTGGTTGCTCGGGCTTTTTGAGCAATAGGGGCCGCGTGAATGACGGTTTCCGGCGACATTGATTGCGGTTCAACATATTGCCATGTGAAATCATCATTGAGTTTCACCTGGCGGCCATCTTCTAAGGTCAGAACTTGCGCGCAAGATGCTGCGCTTGCTGTCATGCTTAACAGCATCATTATCACAGGTATTGTCTTCATCTTAACGTCGCCAAAATGCAGGGAAAAACAGAACGATAATCGTCAAAATTTCTAAACGCCCCATCAACATCCCTAAGCTCAGAACCCACTTTGCTGCGTCAGGCAGTGGTGCGAAGTTGCCCGTTGGACCAATCACCGAGCCCATTCCGGGACCAACGTTGGCCACTGCGGTGATGGAACCTGAAATGCTGGTAACAGGGTCAAGGCCCATTGCACTGAGCGCGCCTGCGATAGCAATGACAGTGATGAAAAAGGTTAAACCAAAAGCGACGACTGAGCGGACAATATCATCATTAACTGGACGATGATTATAGCGCTGTACGAAGATGCCTGATGGATGGACCAACTTCATAATTTGTTTATTGAGCAGCGTCATCGCAATTTGGAAGCGGAATACTTTAATCCCACCAGAGGTTGAGCCGGAACAAGCTCCTGCTGCCATTAAGAAGATGAACAGAGTGCTTGGCAGTGCGCCCCAAGCGGTGAAATCTTCCAAACCAAAACCAGTAGTCGTGACCACTGAAACGATATTAAACATCGCCACTCGCAGGGCGTCCAACCAGTAGTAGCCTAGTTTGAGATTCAGCCACAACGCAATGATGAGACTGGCAATTAGGAAAAGATAAGCAAATCCGCGCACTTGTGCGTCTTTTATGATCACTTTGATATTTTGTTTTCGGGCCGCAGCGACAAACAGCAGAAAGGGCAAGCCCCCCAAAAACATAAACAGCGTTGCTACCCAATGTGCACCGTTTGAGAAGTGGTTCATTGAACCGTCGGAGGTGGAATATCCACCAGTCGACAAGGTGGTGAATGAGTGGTTGATCGCTTCAAAAAGCGTCATGCCAGTGAGGATGTAGCCAATCAAGCACAGTAAGGTCAGTACCAAATAGACCAGCACAATATTTTTCGCGACAGTTTTGGCGCGTGGGCTACTTTTATCGGACCAATCTGACGATTCGGTTTGGAACAATTTCATCCCACCCACATTGAGCATTGGTAATACCGCTACCGCCATTACGATAAACCCAACCCCACCAAGCCATTGCAGAATAGAACGCCACAACAAGATGCTGGGCGGCATATTATCAAGGCCACTGAGCACGGTTGAACCTGTAGTGGTTAACCCTGACATGGTTTCAAAGTAGGCGTCGGTAAAGCTGATGTGGTTGATAAAGACGAAAGGGAGCGCCGCGAAAGCGCTGGCAACCGTCCACACTAAGCTGGTGATGAGAAACATATCGCGCACGCTGAGCTTAAAGTGCGCGGTACGCCCCAAGCTTAAGCAGATAAAGGCGACAATATGAGTGATGATGACCGCTTGAGCAAAATCAAGGAAGCCACCCGTACCGGTAAAAAAAGCGACCAGTGTCGGCACATACATAAATAGGGCGAGCTTAGACAGCACGAGTCCTATAACGAATGAAATGGGGCGTAAATTCAGCATGACGCCAATGACCTATAGGAAAAATGGGCTAGGTTGGAACAAGGCTTCCACATCGGGCACGTACTTTTTATCCACTAAGAACATCACCACGTGATCATCTTGCTCGATAATAGTGCGGTCATGGGCGATTAACACTTCTTCACCACGCACAATCGCGCCAATGGTTGTGCCCGGTGGCAGTTTAATATCACCCACTGCGCGTCCCACCACTTTAGAGGTGTTTTGGTCGCCATGTGCAATTGCCTCAATCGCCTCTGCCGCGCCACGTCGTAGCGAAGAGACGTTAACGATATCGGCACGACGTACGTGAGTCAGCAGTGCGGAAATGGTGGCTTGTTGGGGTGAAATCGCGACATCAATCACGCCGCCTTGTACGAGGTCGACATACGCGCCACGCTGGATAAGCACCATCACTTTTTTCGCGCCCATACGTTTAGCGAGCATGGCGGACATGATGTTGGTTTCATCTTCGTTGGTGAGCGCAATAAATACATCGACTTGGTCGATGTTCTCTTCGGCTAGCAGCTCTTGGTCCGCCGCATCACCACAAAATACTATGGTGTTTTCTAACTCTTCCGATAACTGCTCTGCACGTGGGTAATTACGCTCAATCAGTTTAACGCTGTAGCTGTGCTCTAAACGTTTGGCTAAGCTTGCCCCAATGTTACCCCCGCCAACAATCATGATACGGCGATAGGTTTTTTCCAGCCGCTGTAGCTCACTCATGACCGAGCGAATATGATTACTGGCTGCCACGAAGAACACTTCATCGTCAGCTTCAATAATGGTGGTGCCTTGCGGGCGAATCGGCCGACCTTGGCGGAAAATGGCCGCGACGCGGGTATCAATGTGCGGCATGTGTTCACGTAGCGCTGAAAGAGCATTACCCACCAATGGCCCGCCGTAGTAGGCTTTCACGGCCACTAGACTTACTTTTTCTTCGGCAAAACTCACTACTTGCAGTGCGCCGGGGTATTGGATCAACCGTTCAATATAGCTCGTCACTAGCTCTTCAGGAGCGATGAGGTGATCCACCGGGATCGCGCCTGACTGAAACAAAGTCTCTTTTTCAAGCAGATATTCAGGAGAACGAATACGCGCAATTCGGTTGGGCGTATTAAACAAAGAGAACGCCACCTGGCATGCCGCCATGTTGGTTTCGTCGGTATTAGTGACCGCAACCAGCATGTCCGCGTCCTGTGCGCCCGCTTCACGCAGTACATCAGGGTGGCTGGCGTGGCCATGAATCACCCGCAAATCGTACTTGTCTTGCAGCTCGCGCAAGCGGTCACTATTTTTGTCGACAATGGTGATGTCATTGTTCTCGCCGACCAAGTTTTCGGCCAGTGTGCCACCGACCTGACCTGCACCAAGAATAATGATTTTCATACTCTGTTCTCTTTCTACCTGCCGAATATCGGCCACTGAAAAGGCAGCAATAATGCTGCCAATGTGCGTCGAATTTACGCTTGTTTGGTTAATACTGCGTAGTAAAAACCGTCCATATCTTCTTCTCCGGGGAGTATCTGACGCCCCGGCTGCTCACGATCGGAACCCACTAATTGAGCGTTATGAGTTCGTTCTAAGAAGGCTTTGACCTGCAAGCTGTTTTCTTGTGGAGTGATCGAGCAGGTTGCGTAAACCATAGTGCCACCGACTTTTAATTGCTTCCACATTGCGTCCAGTATTTCGCTTTGTAATTGAGCCAATGCCTCAATATCGCTACCACGACGTAGCCATTTGATGTCTGGATGACGGCGAATAACCCCAGTGGCGGAGCAAGGTGCATCTAATAAAATTCGGTCAAACTGTTCGCCATGCCACCACTCTTCAGGGTAACGAGCATCACCGCAGATCACATCAGCGCGAAGTTGCAGGCGTTCTAAGTTGTCATAGACGCGCTCAAGGCGGGTTGCATCGCTGTCAATCGCAACCACTTCAGTATCGTGTGTGTGCTCTAGGATGTGCGCGGTTTTACCCCCTGGGGCGGCGCAGCAATCTAAAATTAGCTCGCCTGCTTTAGGTTGAAGGTAGTCAATCGCTAGCTGCGCAGCGGCATCTTGCACCGATACCCAACCACGATCAAAACCGGGTAAAAGCGTTACATCGCAAGGTGCAGCGAGTTTTATTGCGTCGGCGGCGTGAGAGTGCACGCTGCACTCGATATTTTCGCTAGCTAGTAGTGCAAGATATTCATCACGAGTGTGGTGCTGACGGTTGACGCGCAACCACATTGGCGCTTTTTGATTGTTCGCTTGCACAACCGTTTCCCACTGTTCTGGGTACGCTTGTTGTAACAGTTTGAGTAGCCAACTTGGGTGGCCATATTTGCCTGCGTTGTGGCTAACGGCAATAGCGTCCAGTGCTTCTTGATCGCGCAAGTAGCTACGCAATACGGCGTTGATTAGCCCACCTAAATTTTCACCGCGCAATGTTTTGGTGCCTTCAACCGTCTCGGCTACTGCGGCGTGAGCGGGAATGCGCATAAAGCTTAACTGGTAGATACCAACTAAAATAAGATGGTGAAAAACCCGCTTTTTCCCTTTCAGTGGGTTGTCCATTAGCTCATTGGCAATTGATTCCAAACGAGGCAAATAACGCAAAGCCCCGTAGCAGATCTCTTGCAACAGAGCATGGTCTCTTGGGCGGATGGTTTTTTGCGCCGCAGGAAGTGCGTGAGAAAGTGAGTGGCCTTTATCAACCACTTGAAACAACACGTTAGCCGCAGCTGCGCGAACATTCATAGAAGTACCGACTTTAAATAAATGAAAATCAATGAGGGCATCTCTGCCCTCGTTAAGGTTTAGCTAAGTTGTGTGCCGACTTCAAACCAGCTTGCGCGCGAATTGAGAATGTCTTGCACTGACATCGCTTTTTTACCCGGCACCTGCAACTGCTCAAGCACCAGTAAGCCGTTGCCGGTTGCCACATAAATACCCGATTTATCGGCTTGAACAATCGTGCCTGCAGGGTGGTCGCTGGTTTGTGCTTCAACGCGACTTTGCCACACTTTAATGCTGTTCTCAGCCACATCAAAATGGCTCATTGGCCATGGATTAAAAGCACGCACGCAGCGTTCAATAAAAGCAGCATCCGCTGACCAATCGATTTTGGCTTCTTCTTTGCTAAGTTTTTGTGCGTAGTTAGCCAATGTATCATCTTGTTGAGTGGCAATCGCTTTGCCACTGGCGATATCGGCGATGCATTCTACCAACGCTTGTGGGCCTAACTCGGCCAGTTTGTTATACATAGAAGCGCTGGTGTCTGTTGCCTCAATCGGCAGCTTAGCAATTTTGAGCATATCGCCCGTATCTAGGCCGACATCCATTTGCATGATGGTTACACCTGTTTCGCTGTCTCCGGCCCAGATCGAGCGTTGGATCGGTGCGGCACCACGCCACCGTGGCAGAATGGAACCGTGTACGTTAATACAGCCAAGCCTTGGCATATCAAGTACGGCCTTGGGTAGCAGTAATCCGTAGGCGACTACTACCATTAAATCTGCGTTGAGATTGGCGAGCGCTTGCTTGGCTTCGTCGCTCTTAAAGTTCTCTGGTTGATACACAGCAATATTGTGCTCAACGGCCATCTGTTTCACTGGGCTGGCGGTCAGTTTTTTACCGCGCCCTGCCGGGCTATCGGGCTTAGTGTACACCGCGATAACCTCATGCTCCGAAGACAACAACGCCGCCAAATGACGGGCGGCGAAGTCCGGAGTACCTGCAAACACAATGCGTAATGATTGGCTCAAGGTAACCTCACTTAAGTTAGTTTTTTTCGTTATAGCGTTTGATTTTCTCTAGCTTATCTCTAATACGCTTACGCTTTAATGGCGAAAGGTAATCCACAAACAGTTTGCCTTGTAAGTGATCAAGCTCGTGTTGAACACAAATGGCTAAAAGGTCATCCGCTTCAAATGAGAATTCGTTGCCATCACGATCTAATGCTTTGACTGTGACTTCTGCTGCGCGAGGAACAAGGGCGCGTGAGCCCGGGACCGACAGACAGCCTTCTTCAATGCCATCTTCACCGCGTTTCTCTAAGATTTCAGGGTTAATCAGAACCATTGGCTGGTCGCGACTCTCTGAAATATCGATCACAACGATGCGTTGGTGAATATCGACTTGCGTTGCAGCAAGGCCGATACCGTCCTCGTCGTACATAGTCTCAATCATGTCATCGACGATTTTTTGGATCTCAGGTGTCACTTTCTCTACCGGTTTTGCCACGGTACGAAGACGATCATCTGGGAATGTTAATACTTGTAATACAGACATATACACTCGAAATATTGAACTGTGCCGAAACAGCTTAAAGCTTGTTGGCTCAATTCTAGACATTTTATGACCCAAATGACAGCATCCAAATGTTAATAATCTGATTCATCCTTACTTATTTCGGCCAAGGAACAGAGGTCATGTCACGATTTATTCGTTATTTAGTGTGTGTGTTTTTACCGTTGTCATTGGTCGTTAATGTGTTGGCGGCGGAAGATATGGCGCTCACCGTCAAAGCAAATGCCCCGCAGACATACACGGTCGTCAAAGGAGATACCTTGTGGGATATTTCTGCGCTCTATCTTGATAACCCGTGGTTGTGGCCACGTTTATGGCAAATTAACCCAGAGATCGATAACCCGCATTTGATTTATCCCGGCGATAAGCTGACCTTAGTCTGGCGTAACGGACAACCGGTGTTGAGTTTAAAACCTATGGTCAAGTTGAGTCCGAAAGTGCGTGTGCTTGAGAAAAAAGCGGTTCCGACGGTGCAAGAGGGATTGGTGTTGCCGTATCTGTATACGGATCGCTTACTGGATAAGCAAACATTACAAGAAAGCCAGCGTGTGCTCGGTGCCAGCGACGGTAAACAATACCTGACGGCGCAAGATACGCTCTACATAAGCGGGCAACAGACTCACCCCAAATGGGGTATTTATCGTGAAATCGCTGAGTTTTCTCGTCATGATGCCGCCGCGAAAAATAAAACCATGGTTGCTTTGCGTTTGATAGCTACTGGTGAATTGGTCTCCGCCGATGAAGCTTTTAGCGGGCTAACCATCACCGCACAGCAACAAGAGATAAGAGTCAATGATATTGCCCTGCCTGAAGTGGGCGTCGAAACCTTAACGCTTTCAACCACTTTTTTCCCATCGCCATCGCGACTACAAGCTGAAACGCATATCCTAGGATCGTTGGAGGGGAGTGAGTATTCGGCGCAGAACCAGGTAGTTGTGATCGATAAAGGCCTTGCAGATCAACTGCGTCAAGGGACGATGTTTGATTTGATTCAAGCCGGTTCTAAAGTATCTGGAAAAAAAGGACAGCATCAACAGAACCTTGATGAAACCCTGCAATTACCAAGCAGCTTGGTGGGCAGTTTGATGGTCATTCGACCTTATGAACATTTTAGTTTGGCTTTGATTACCGATAGCCGCGTGCCGATTGGTAAAAGTGTAATCGCGGTTTCGCCGCTCAAACCAGAGCGAACAATCGAGCCAAATGAACAAGCCGATACGGATTCGATGGTTAAGGATGATACTGTAAGCTGATGGAGCAGAACGAATTAGCGGCGTGGCTAGCATTCAGCTTTGTGCCCAAATTGGGTGGCAAGAAACTTTCTCGCCTTGCTAGCGTCGCTTCTCTTGCTCATTTAATTGACTATTCCGAGCGGGAGTTAGCCGCGTTGGGTTTAGTTCAAGATCAAATCCGTTATCTGCGCGAGACGGCCCCTCAAGAAGTTGAAGAGTGCCTAAGTTGGCAGCAAGCTAATGAGTCTCATCATATCCTTACTCCATTTTGCGATGGTTACCCTTCGTTACTAAAAGAAATTGCTACCGCACCTCCGGTTTTATTTGTCAAAGGACGAATAACAGCACTCTCTGATCCGCAAATGGCGATCGTCGGCAGTCGTAATGCGAGCCCTGATGGCCAACGAGTTGCTCATCAGTTTGCGCGAGAATTTGTGCAACAGGGCTTGCTTGTCACCAGTGGTTTGGCATTAGGTATTGATGGACATGCTCATGACGGTGCGTTGCAAGCGGGTGGTGAGACGATAGCCGTGCTCGGTTCGGGCCTTGAATCTATTTACCCAGCGCGACATAAAAAATTAGCGCAACGGGTGATGGAAAGCGGAGCATTAGTCTCGGAATTTCGTCCCAAAGCCAAACCAAGGCCAGAGAACTTTCCGCGGCGAAATCGCATTATCAGCGGGTTAGCTGTTGGTGTTTTAGTGGTGGAGGCGGCGGAGAAAAGTGGCTCGTTGATCACGGCGCGCTATGCGGCTGAGCAAGGGCGAGATGTGTTTGTTATTCCGGGCTCCATTGCTAACCCAAATTGCCACGGTAGTAATCAACTTATTCGTTGTGGGGCGTGCTTGGTGCAAAACAGTGAACAAGTATTATCTGAAATCGGCACCTTAGTAGACTGGTCATTGCGCCAAAAGCAGCCTCAACCTGATTTATTTTCTGTACAGAGCGATCAGCAATTGCCATTTGCTGAACTGTTAGCTAACGTAGGAGTAGAGGCTACGCCTGTTGATATTCTTGCGAGCAGGACCCATATACCTGTCCATGAAGTCATGATGCAGCTTTTAGAACTTGAGCTTTCAGGTCATGTTGTTGCCGTTTCTGGCGGCTATATTCGTAAGGGGAAGGGTTAGCTATGATGATGGATATATTGATGTATCTATTTGAAACCTACGTCCATAGCGATGTAGATTTGCAAGTCGATCAAGATGAGCTTGAAGATGAATTGCTTCGAGCCGGTTTTCACCAGAAAGATATCTATAAGGCCCTGAATTGGTTAGAAGAGCTTGCGGCATTGCAACAAACCGATGCTCATTCAGCGATGGCAACCAGTGCTGCGACTTCGATGCGAATGTACACAGCACAAGAGATGGACAGGCTGGATCTTGAAAGCCGAGGTTTTTTATTGTTCCTTGAACAAGTGAAAGTATTAACCCCTGAAATTCGTGAAATGGTGATTGATCGAGTGATGGGTTTAGAAACCAATGAATTTGAATTGGATGACTTAAAGTGGATCATTTTGATGGTGCTATTTAATGTACCGGGAAATGAAAATGCTTACACGCTTATGGAAGAGCTGCTATACACCAAAGATCAAGGTATTTTGCATTGATTGCAGCCGTTCGTTTAGTTGAGCATTATGAGTCGTAAAACCGAGTCCCCCCTTTTTTCTGCGCATGGACAAGCGCTGCAGCATGAGCCTTGTCCGCAATGTGGTGGCCAATTACAGCTTCGTCAGGGTAAGCATGGGCTGTTTTTAGGCTGTAACCATTATCCCAATTGTGACTATATTAAGCCGCTGCAGCAAAATGATGGTCATATCGTTAAGGAGTTGGGTGTGCCATGCCCAGAGTGTGGCCATGAATTAGTGTTACGCCAAGGTCGTTATGGCATGTTTATCGGGTGTAGTCATTATCCGCATTGCCACCATATCCAAGATACAGATTCCCCTGCAGACAATGTTTCTCAGTCAAAACAGCTTTGCCCTGAATGTTTGAAAGGCCATTTAGTGGAGCGAAAAACACGCCATGGTAAAACTTTTCATGCTTGCGATAATTACCCTAAATGCAAGTTTGCCGTTAATCAGCAACCTGTTGCCGGTAAATGCGAAAAATGTGGGTTTGGATTATTGATAGAGAAAAAACTCGCCAGTGGTATTAAGCTGCAATGTGCTGATCGAAAATGTGGTCATATTCAATCCGCCACAGAGTAAAGTGACGGCATATGAAAATGGCACATTGAACGTGCCATTTTTTATCCGTATTTATCGTCAATTAGGTTTGTTTTAGAGCGTCGGCTTGATCGCTTGAACAAAATGGTGCAAGGCTGGATACGTTGTCGCATCAAGTACTTCAGCCAAGCGACAGAGCGTTCGTTGCAACTGCGCGTTGTAATCTGCACTGACATTAATATGGCCCATTTTGCGCCCAGCACGTTTCTCTTTGCCATACCAATGAATGTGGCAGCCTTCAATCGCCATCACGGCTTCTGGTAAATTGTCCTCACCCAAAATATTAATCATCGCGGTTGGGCGAAGTAACTTCGTGCTGCCTAAAGGTAAGCCACATACTGCGCGAAGGTGATTCTCAAATTGACAGGTTTCTGCGCCTTGCTGTGTCCAGTGACCAGAGTTATGGACTCGTGGTGCAATTTCATTCACCAACAATGTTCCCTGCACATCAAAAAACTCGAGCGCTAGCACACCGACATAATTGAGACGAGCGGCAACCGAGGTAAACATCGACAGTGCTTGCTCTTGCAAGGCTGGGTCATCTATCGCTGTTGATAAACTCAGTACACCGTTAATGTGCACATTTTCTGCCAGCGGGTAAACCGCGATGCTGCCATCTTTGGCACGCGCGCCGACTAACGAGACTTCACGATCAAAGGGGACAAACTGCTCTGCCACTATCGCTTGAGTCGGAGTGACTTGGATACAGGCTTCCATTTCTGGCCAAATGAGCTCTGCTTGTGAAGCTTCTTTTAAACGCCATTGACCCTTTCCGTCATAGCCACCCAGTGCACTTTTTAGAACCATGGGCAGGCCGACGCTGGTTATCGCGGTATCTAAATCTTCACGAGTATTAATCACAAAGTATTGGGCATTTTTTGCGTTGGCTTCATCGAGTAGCGCTTTTTCAAGACGGCGATCGCCTCCGGCTTTAATGGCTTCGACGCTAGGAAGAAACTTACCACTTTGCTCACAAACGGTGAGAATTTCATGGGGAATATGCTCAAATTCAGCGGTAATGACATCCGCTTGTTTGATCGCATTGTCTAAACCATGACCAGTGATGTGTAATGTCAAAGGATGGACGATGTTACCGCTGCCCACATCAAAAGCGGAGATTTGAATGTTCAGCGGAGCGCCAGCCAGAGCCATCATGCGTGCCAGTTGCCCTGCGCCCAAGACTAAAACGTGCATAGTATCAATCCTCTGCAGGGTTAGGGTGGCTCAACACCGCTTCAGTTTGTGCTAAACGAAATGCTTCCACTTTTGCCATGACGGCCTCATCACTGGTGCCGATGATTTGCGCGGCAAGCAGCCCAGCATTAGCCGCGCCTGCTTCTCCAATAGCTAAGGTGCCCACCGCAATCCCTTTTGGCATTTGCACAATAGAGAGTAAAGAGTCCATCCCTTTGAGTGCCTTTGACTGAACGGGAACGCCAAGTACCGGCAAGCTAGTAAACGCTGCCGTCATGCCCGGCAGGTGTGCGGCTCCGCCTGCGCCAGCTATGATGACTTTAAGGCCGCGTTCTCTTGCGCTGGTGGCGTAATCGGCAAGAAGTTGAGGTGTGCGGTGAGCAGAGACAACTTTGGTTTCGTATGCCACACCAAATTGATCCAACATGTCAGCAGCTAGCTTCATTGTGGGCCAATCGGATTTTGAACCCATGATAATTCCGACTTTCATCTCAAACTCCTTAATACTTCTAAAAATGGGGTGAGCGGGATAATTTGCGCGCATTATACGAGTATTTTTTCCTTAGGAAAACGTTTGCGTCAGCTTAATTGTGCAATTGATACATTTTATAAACAAATAGCTTTAGCCAGTTTTCAACGAAGTTTGTACACTTAGCCGCACTGTATTAAAGAAACCGATGGACAGTTTTTGTGAATAACTTTGAACACACTTTGCAGGCTCTACGTGACGGTGAAGTAATTGCCTACCCAACGGAAGGCGTGTTTGGGGTTGGGTGTGACCCAGATAACCCGCAAGCCATTCAGAAGCTCTTAGCGCTCAAGCAGCGTCCTGTGGAAAAGGGGTTGATTTTAATTGCGGCCTCTTACGAACAATTACTTCCTTATATTGATGAGAGCCAGTTGACATCAGAGCAGCTCGCACGAGTACATGCCACCTGGCCAGGCCCTGTGACATGGATAATGCCGACCAGTGATAAAGTCTCTACGTGGGTGAGTGGGCAATTTGATTCGATAGCCGTACGTGTGACAGATCATCCTTTAGTGCAAAAGCTATGCAATGCGTTTGGAAAACCATTAACCTCGACCAGTGCGAATTTAAGTGGTCTTGCACCTTGCCTGACAACGGAAGAAGTTGAATCGCAACTGGGTGAGCAACTGGTTGCGATTTTAGATGGTCAAACCGGTGGTCGAAATAAGCCCAGTGAAATTCGTGACGCGAAAACCTCACAAGTATTAAGACAGGGTTAACCCTGCTAAGGAAGTAAGCGATGCCAACCATTGATAAGCAAGCCGTCAAACAATTTTTGCTTGAGCTGCAAGACTCCATTTGCCAGCAACTTGAACAAGCGGATGGCCAAGCACTGTTTGAAGAAGATGCATGGCATCGCGAACCGAGTGAGCGTTTGGGAGGCGGTGGGCGAACTCGAGTGATGAAAGAAGGCCGTGTTTTTGAACAAGGCGGCGTGAATTTCTCACATGTGCAAGGGCAGCAAATGCCCGCTTCAGCGACCGCGCATCGCCCTGAATTAGCTGGGCGTCATTTTGAGGCGATGGGGGTTTCTTTGGTGATGCATCCAAACAATCCCTATGTTCCGACTTCTCATGCCAATGTTCGTTTCTTCATCGCTGAAAAAGAAGGTGAAGATCCTATCTGGTGGTTTGGCGGAGGATTTGACTTAACGCCTTTCTATCCGTTCGAAGAAGATGCTCAATCATGGCATGCCACGGCGAAAGCACTGTGTGTTCCTTTTGGTGAAAAAGTGTATACCGAACATAAATCGTGGTGCGATGAGTATTTCTTCCTCCCTCATCGCAATGAAACGCGCGGTATTGGTGGCCTATTTTTCGATGATTTAAATGCTTGGGGATTTGAGCGCTGTTTTGCTTATATGCAAGCTGTCGGTAAAGGATACACCGCTGCGTATTTGCCGATTGTTGAACGTCGCCAAGCGATGGAGTACGGTGACAGAGAGCGCCAGTTTCAACTTTATCGCCGTGGTCGCTATGTAGAGTTCAACTTAGTGTATGATCGCGGCACATTGTTTGGTTTGCAAAGTGGCGGTCGAACGGAATCGATTTTAATGTCGATGCCGCCATTAGCTCGTTGGCAATATCGTTATCAAGCGGAAGAGGGCAGCGCAGAGGCGAAATTAAACACCTTCTTGCTGCCGAGGGAGTGGTGACCGCGGTACATTTTCAATGATAGGGTCGCCGAGGTGGCCCTGTTAATTATCGAGAGGCAAGGATATGGCTCAGCACATTGATCAATATGCAGTATTTGGTAATCCAATTGGGCACAGTAAGTCGCCGATGATCCACACACTTTTTGCACGGCAAACCAGTCAGGAAATGCACTATACCGCTCAACTCGCGGCTCTAGATGGCTTTAAACAAGCGGCTGAAACCTTTTTTGCCTCCGGTGGCCGAGGGTGCAACATTACCGTGCCTTTTAAAGAAGAAGCGTATCAGTTTGCGGATCGATTAACCGAGCGAGCTCAACTTGCAGGCGCGGTCAATACACTGAAAAAATTAGATGATGGCGAAATTATCGGTGATAACACCGATGGAGAAGGGCTGGTTCAAGATCTGCTTCAGTACCAAGTGCCACTACGAGACGCTTCTATTTTAGTGATTGGTGCTGGCGGCGCGGCGCGCGGCGTGATTAAGCCCTTACTCGATCAGCACCCTACAAGTATCGTGATTACCAACCGTACCTTTGCAAAAGCCGAGCAGCTCGCCACGCTTTTTAGTCCCTTTGGCGCGGTAAAAGCAATCGCGTTGGAAGAGATTAATCAACATTTTGACCTCATCATTAACTCGACCTCGGCCAGCTTGGATGGTGAATTGCCAAATATCGCTCCGACGATCTTCAGTAAGAGCAGTGTTGCCTATGACATGATGTATGGCAAAGGATTAACAACATTCAATCAGTGGGCATTAAGTCATCATTGCGCTCATGCTTATGATGGTTTGGGGATGTTGGTTGGGCAAGCTGCGGAGAGCTTTATGCTATGGCGCGGACTCAGGCCGGGTTCTCGACAAATATTGAGAGAACTGAGAAAAAATCTAGAAGGCTAATCATGAATCAAGCGATTTTATTTCCTGACCGACAAACGTGGCACTCGGCAAGCCAAAGCGTACTTTTTCCTGCTCAACACGCGGGAGCTTTGCTCGAGTGTACGGTACACAAGTCAGTACTGAGCCATCTGTCTGGTGAAATGATTACTAACGGTGAGCAAGCTATTCAAGTTTTTGAACAATGGCGATTTGACCTTGAAGAGCTTGCTGAAAGCTTGATTGAAGATGAAGCGTTCAATTTAGATGGACAAATAGAGATTAAAGCTTAGTTAATGGCTTTCTTTGATACTCGTAAGATAGTCATTTTTGTTCTGCACATAGTTGTCGGAAGATTTAAGCAAAAAAGCTCGCTCTTTATCTGTTAGCGGGCGGATCTGTTTCACTGGGGATCCTACATAAAGATAGCCGCTAACCAATACCTTGTTTGGTGGCACTAAACTGCCAGCTCCAACCATCACCTCCGATTCAACGACTACGCCATCGAGCACAATTGCTCCCATGCCAATTAAGACTCGATCATGGATTACGCAGCCATGCAGCATCACTTTATGGCCAATTGTGACGTCATCGCCAATAATAAGTGGAAAACCATCCGGGTTTTCGGTGTTTTTATGAGTCACGTGCAGTACGCTGCCATCTTGAATGTTGCTACGTTGGCCAATGTGAATATGGTTTACATCGCCTCTGGCTGCAACCAATGGCCATATGCTGGAATCATCGCCTAAAACAATATCGCCAACCAACACCGAGCTACTATCTATATAGACGCGCTGTCCGATTTGTGGGGATATTCCTTTATAACTACGAATTGATGACATGCTCGTCTCCTTTAATAACTGACGCCATAAGATAAATTAAACCGAAATAGCGTCAAAACAACTCTTTTTGAATAAAAATTATCCCAACGAACAGAAAATCAAAAAAAACAGCAAAAAGGGGTTGCCAACGTGACGGCGATCCCTATAATGCCGCCTCACTGACACGGCACAGCCAGTAAGGGTTCAAGCCCAACCAGCAGCCAATCAGTAGGTCAAATCGGTAAGACGAAATAATGTAAAAAAGTGTTTGACACTTTCCATTATCTCGCTAGAATGGCCGCCTCTTCAAAGGAAGCCTCGGCAATCCAGAGAAGAACGCT